>JAUVBO010000282.1 GCA_030591195.1 Pseudomonadota bacterium | reverse complement strand
GAGTAGGAGACTGACTGGGAGCTCGGTGAACCAAGAGATTCCAAGCAGGAGATCCCCGAGGATATCGATGGCTGGGCTTTTTGGGGCATTTGAGTGCGAGAACTGCGGTGCGACCCTGTCGAACCTCCGCGCACGCGCGAGGATCGCGCTCTATGGCTTGCAACAGGAAGCTCGCGGCAGAAGGCGCTCATGGGGGTCCAGCGTCCATGGGTACGTAAGCGCAGTGATGCCAAGCGAACCGCTCTTGGTGGCAATGAACGAGCTGGAGTTGCGGTGCGCTGCGTGTAACACCCTTGTTCGTTGGAGGAGGGCGTAGGCAATGATGACCCGCTTGAGCGCGCTGTTGAGCTTCTCGTCGATCCCTTTCACCACTGCTCTTGAATGGGCCATTTTCACGGCAATGAAGAGCCTCGTGAGCGCAGATGTTCGCGCCTGTCTTGATACGGAACCTGGAACTGGAGCTCACGGTTGAATAGCGGGGTCGAGATGAGCGCTGCACGTTTGATGTCGACGCCAAGAATCATCGCGCTGGTCCTGACCCTGCTCGGCGGCGCCGGCCTCGCTGAGGCCAAGTCGCGCAAGGATCCACTGCTCGGCACCTGGCAGGCTGAGGCGATCGAGCGCAAGGGTCAGAGGCGCAAGGTCGAGGGGATGAAGCTACTGGCGATCTTCGAGCCCAAGGGGCGCTTCGTCAGCGTGCTCAGCGACAGCCACCACGGCGAGCGCCGCCGGGTCGGGACGTGGAAGCGGGTCAAGCCCTACACGGTGGTGACGGTGGTTGGCAAGCGCACCGACCGGATGGTCT
Organism: Pseudomonadota bacterium; assembly: GCA_030591195.1. The sequence continues at coordinate 4,690 of JAUVBO010000282.1, read as the reverse complement.
ATCGCATCGACCGGCGGACCAAGCAGCTGGTGCTTCGCAACAAGCAGAGCGGCCAGCGCCTCTTCCTCCGGCGGGTCAAGTAGCGCCCGGCCTCGGCGGCGCAGATCCAGGGTGTGATCCACGGCGACCGGCAACTGGTCTGGGGAACAGATCTCCGAGGGTGTCGACTCACTCGTCGACCTCTGTCCGTCGAAGAGGGAGCGATCTACCCGAGTGACGGTCACTCGCTGACATCGGCCCACGGAGATGGGAGCGATCTGCGAAGGTGGGTGGCCACTCTCCGACATCTGTCTGTCGCGGTGCAATGTCCACCGAGACCAAGCGTGTCGGGCAGAATTGCGCTGCATCTGCCACGGTACGCCGCTGCATGTCGGGGGGGGCGAAGGTTGTTCGGAGGACGCCGAACGCGCGATTGCTGGTTCTCATTCGCCTGGTGCTTGTTTATTCTCCCACTGACCTTCGCTCGCTGCGGCGGTCGAGGAGGAGACGAAGATGTCCGATAAGCACGCTCAGGTGATCATCATCGGCACTGGCCCCGCTGGCTACACCGCGGCGATCTACTGCGCCCGGGCCGGGCTCGAGCCGCTGGTGATCGACGGCGCCCAGCCTGGGGGCCAGCTGACGATCACCACCGACGTCGAGAACTACCCGGGCTTTCCCGAGGGGATCCAGGGCCCGGAGATGATGACGCTGTTCCGACAGCAGGCCGAGCGCTTTGGCACCCGCTTCATCTCCGGCTCGGTGACCCGCGTCGACTTCACCAAGCAGCCGCTCTCGCTGATCGTCGACGGCGACGAGGAGGAGCCCTACACCGCCGGAGCGGTGATCATCGCCACCGGCGCCTCGGCGCGGTACATGGGGCTCGAGTCGGAGACCAAGCTGCGCGGCTACGGCGTCTCGGCCTGTGCCACCTGCGACGGGTTCTTCTACAAGGACAAGGAGATCGTGGTCGTCGGCGGCGGCGACAGCGCGATGGAGGAGGCGACCTTCCTCACCCGCTTCGCGACCAAGGTGACGCTGATCCACCGCCGGGGCGAGCTGCGCGCCTCGAAGATCATGCAGCAGCGGGCGGTGGACAACCCCAAGATCGAGGTCGCCTGGCACTCGGTGGTCGAGGAGGTCCTCGGTGACCCGCAGCAAGCCGGGGTCACCGGCGTGCGGGTCAAGGACGTCCGCACCGGCGAGACGCGGGAGATCCCCTGCCACGGGATGTTCCTCGCCATCGGCCACGTGCCGAACACCGCCCCCTTCGAGGGGGCGCTGGCGATGGACGACAAGGGCTACATCAAGCTGCCGGACGGCGGCAGCGCGCGCACCGACGTCGAGGGTGTCTTCGCCTGTGGCGACGTCGCCGACTCGGTGTACCGGCAGGCGGTCACCGCCGCCGGCACCGGCTGTCGGGCGGCGCTCGATGCCGAGCGCTGGCTGGCCGAGCGGGAGTGAGGAGGACGGCGCGATGAGCGAGCAGACGACAGACACCGAGGCCCCCCGGACCGGGATCGACGGCAAGCTGATCGAGCAGCCGCGGGCGAGCAATCTATTTGCCGATCTGTCGGTGGAGCAGATGCAGCGGCTGGTGCGGATCGGCAAGGTCGAGACCCACCGGACGAACCAGTTCATCTTCCGCGAGGGCGATCCGGGCGACACGTTCTACGTCGTGCTCGACGGGGCGGTGCGAGTCAGCCGCCAGATCCCCGGGATGGGCGAGGAGGCGCTGGCGGTGCTGCGGCCGGGATCGGGCTTCGGCGAGATGTCGCTGATCGAGGACTCGCCACGCTCGGCCGACGCCATCGTCCACGAGACCTGTCAGCTGTTCATCGTCGGCAAGCAGCTGCTCGAGGACCTGATGTTCGTCGACCGGGTGATGGCCTGCGACATGCTGTGGAAGCTGGTCCGGATCCTCTCGAAGCGCCTCCGGGAGACCACCGACAAGCTGACCTTCCTCTCGGTGACCGGCAAGTTCGAGTAGACCAGCTCCCGGTCGGCGTGGGGCGCGCGTAGAAGCAGCGGCGCTGCGGTGCCGCGGGCGCGACACGCCAGCGGGGGACGAGATCGGACGATCAGAGAGAGGGAGCTGACGGGGAGTGCGCTGCGCGAACCCGAGGCTTAGATCTTGCCGAGGAGGAGAATCGAGATGATCAGCGAGTAGATCACCAGCGACTCGATCAGCGCCAGGCCGAGGATCATCGGGGTGAAGATCTTGCCGGCGGCGCCGGGGTTGCGCGCGATACCGTCGAGCGCCGCCGATGCGGTGCGGCCCTGACCGAGGGCGCCACCGAACGCGGCGATGCTGATGCCGAGACCGCAGGCGATGCCGATCATCATCTTCATCGTGTACTCGTTGTCACCAGCGGCGCCGTCAGCGGCGAAGGCAACACCGGCGATGAGGGTCACGACGAGGGCCGAGAGCATCGACAGGGTGAACTTGACCTTACGGTTGATCATCGGGAACTCCTTTTCGGGCGCGTAGCGCGAGAAGCCTATAGAACCTTTTGCGACTTGCCTGCAACCAAAAAACGATTCAAAAACGATTCAAGAATCAAAGTCTTCAGCGGCCTGCCTAGTGTTCCTCATGGGCCACGGCCATGCTGATGTAGACCATGCTCAGCAGGCTGAAGACCAGGGTCTGGACCACGCAGACGAGGATGCCGAGGACGTAGAACGGCAGCGGCACGAGGATCGGAACCAGCATCGAGAAGGTCGCCAGGACCTTGTGGTCGGCTGCCATGTTGCCGAGCAGTCGCAGCGACAGCGACACCGGCCGGACCAGGTGCGAGAAGAGCTCGATCGGCAGCATCAACCAGGCAAGCCACCAGATCGGCCCCATGAAGTGCTTGAAGTAGGCCAGGCCGTGCTCCATCACGCCCGCGACGTTGTAGACGAGGAACACCAGCACCGCGAGGGCGACGTTGGTCTTGAGCGTGTCGGTGGCCGGAACGAAGCCCGGGACCAGCCCGATCAGGTTGTTGAAGAGGATGAAGAAGACCAGCGTGCCGATCAGCGGCAGGTGCTTCTCGGCCTGCTTGCGGCCCATCACGTTCTCGGCGATGGACATCGTCGCGTCGATGATCAGCTCGAAGAGGTTGCGGATGCCGAACTTCTTCTCGGGGACCAGTCGCTCCTCGTTGCTGTCCGCCACGCGCCGCCGGTAGCCGATCGCACCGAGGATCAACAGCAGCGCGATGACAGCCGAGATCACCACGTGGGTCATGGTGAACGACGTGTCGGTCAGGCCGACGTCCAGCCGCCAGTGCCGCTCGAGGTACTGGCTCGCCCAGTGTTGGAAGTTCTTGTACCCCTGAAAGAGGTCTAACCAGGTAGTGTGCTCACCCATCGGTTCGTATCAGTCTGATTCTTCGGTCGCCGCCCGGCCGAGGACCGAGCGGAAGCCTTCGATGAAGATCGAGGTCACCACCAGCGACACGCCGAGGAGCATGCCGACGGCATCGACCGGCAAAAACACGATGATCAGATAGAGCAAGGCGCCAAGGACGCCGAACTTGAACAGCAACAAGATCGTCAGCAACGCCTGCCGGGGAGAGCTCTTGCTCTCCATGATCCCGGTCATCAGCCGCCTGAGGGCATAGAAGTTGCCGACCGCCAGCACTCCACCCACCGCCAACCCAAGGGTGAAGCTGAAATCGGCGACGAACAACGAGATCAGGGTGGCCAGCGCCACCAGGACCAAGGCGAGCTTCTCGATGAAGTGCAGTCCGTGTTTCATCGGCCCGTGTGTCATCGTCGTCGCCTGGCGTCACCCGAGCCGTCCTGCCCGTCGTCGCCATCCTGCTGGTCGTTGCCCGTGGCGCCATCCTCGTCGCGTTCGCTCTCTTCAGCTTCGATCTCCCGGCTCCACTCCGTCGCCGCCCTGAACAACCCCCTGAATCCGGTCGCGATCCCGAGCAGCAAGCCGCCCAGCGTCCCCCAGGGTTGGATGCCGAGTTTCTTGTCGAGCCAGACACCCAGCAGAACTCCGAGCCCAACCGCCACGCCCATCTCCAGGCCGACGGCGCTATAGCGCAGCGCGGAACGCCACATCCGCTGTGTCTTTCCGTCGATGGCCGCCTCTTCCTCTGGTTCGCTCTCCACCTCTGATTCGCCGGCTGCATATCACAGCCCAGTTGATCGGGTCAACGCGTAGCGAAAAAAAAATCCATCCCCGGGGTCACGGGGATTGTCAACGTTTTCCAGCGAGTTGTTCGATATTCACCCAGAACGGGTGCTTGGGGCGCTGACGTCGGAGAGGTCGAGCAGCGCCATCGCGGGATCAGAGCGAACGGAGGGCCTGCTGGGCCGCCTCGACGGTGCGCTCGAGGTGAGCTTGGTCGTGCGCTGCGCTGATGAAGGCTGCCTCGTATTGGGAGGGTGCGAGGTAGATCCCCCCCTCGAGCATCAGCTGGTGGTAGCGTGCATAACGCGCCGTGTCAGAGGTGGATGCCGAGTCGAAGTCGGTCACCGGCCCTTCCGTGAAGAACGCGGTGAACATCGATCCAACCCGGTTGATGCACGAAGGGATGCCGGCGGCTGCCGCCGCGGCGGCCAGCTGCTTGACGAGCTCGCCAGCGAGCTGGTCGAGGCGCGGGTAGGGATCCTCCCGTCGCAGCAGCTCGAGCGTCGCCATGCCAGCGGCCACCGCCAGCGGGTTTCCCGAGAGGGTGCCGGCCTGATACACGGGGCCATCGGGCGCGAT
>JAUVBO010000733.1 GCA_030591195.1 Pseudomonadota bacterium | reverse complement strand
GCGTCGGAGCGCTACGCCTCGGACGTCGCTCCGCGGGGAGAGATCGAAGACAGTGTCCTCGAGCTCGGCCGGATGGTTCAGACGGTCGTGGTGACGATGGGCGAGGAGGGCAGCATCGGGCTGGAGGGCGACAAGCTGGTCCGCCAGCCGCCGCTCGCGGTCCAGGTCGTCGACACTACCGGCGCCGGATCGGTCTTCCTCGGCGGCTACTGCTACGGCGTGCTGCAGCAGTGGCCGCTGGAGCGGTGCATCCAGGTGGCGTCGGCGGCTGCCGGCCTGAGCTGTCGCGAGCTGGGCGCGCGCGCCGGGTTGCCCCAGCTTGACGATGTGCTGCAGAAGATCTGATTCTGGGTGCTGCGTAAGATCTGATTCCGGCGAGCGACCCTCCGCGTGACATCCGACGTTCCAGCCACCAGTCCTCTGCTCAGGCTCACGACGCTTGGCGTCGCGGTCGGCGTGGCGGTCGCCGCGCTGTTCGGACTGTTCGAGGGCGCGCTGACCGCTGGGGCCGGCGGCGCCGCCGTCTTTCCCCTCGCCGTGTGTCTCTACGGGCCGGTGGGGGCGGTGGTCGGGCTGATCGTCGGGTCGATCGGCGGGGGCGTCGCTGAGAGCGCGGAGCGTACCGAGCACGGGTCGCTGACCGCGCGTCTGCGCGCTGACCCCGGCTGGGATCGGAGCGTGGCGGCGGCGGTGCTCGCCGCGGGGATCTGGATCTTGATCGAGGTCGCCCTGGTCTATCGCTTCTCTCGTGGGCCGGCGGCCGCGATGGCCAACCCGAGGCTCGCGGCGCTCTGCACCGGGTTGATCGCGGGCGCCGGCCTGGTAGCCGGTGCGGCGTTCTTTTTCCCCCTCTGGCGGCTGCTGCTGCGGCCGCTGTCCCGCCTGCCGCGGAGCCCGCGGCTGCCGTTGACGATCGCCCTGGTCTTGCTCGGGATGCTCGGGATCGCGGTCGCCGCCGCGCTGATGCTCGGCTCGGTCGACTGGCGGGTGCTGCGGTTCGGCCCCTGGCTGATGCTCGGCCTGCTGTTGCTGGTCACGACGGTCCTCTGCGGGATCTTCGCCCGTCGCCAAGGCGCCGCCGGGCAGCGACCCTGGCGGGCGCTCGGCCTGAGCCTGCTCGTCGCTGCTGGCCTCGGCCTGGGGGCGCCAGCCACCGGGCGCTCCGCTGACACCGTGGCCGCGGTCCAGCAGGAGGGCCTCTTGTTGCCCCTGCTGATCTCGGTCGGTCGCGCGCTTGGCGACCGCGACGGTGATGGCTTCGCCGCGTGGTTCGCCGGCGGCGACTGTGAGGACGGCAATCCGGCGATCCACCCCGGGGCGCGTGACGTCCCGGGCAACGGCATCGACGAGAACTGCATCGGCGGCGACGCGGTCCGTCGCGTCCCCCGCCGCCGCCCCGCCGGGCCACCGACGGTGGACGGGGCCAAGCCGAGCGCGCCCGCCTTCGCCGGCAACGTCCTGCTGCTGTGCATCGACACCCTGCGCGCCGACATGCTCGACCGGCGCGAGCTGACGCCGAATATCAACCGTCTGGCCCAGGGCGGCGTCCGTTTCCGCCGGGCCTACGCCCAGGGGCCGAACACGCCCCAGTCCTTTCCGTCGATCTTCACCTCGCTTTATCCGTCGCGGGTTCCCTTCCGCAAGCGCTTCACCGGCTACCCGCCGCTCAAGGAGGAGGCGCAGACCTTCTTCGAGGTGCTCCAGGAACGCGGCGTCGCCACCGCGGCGGCCAGCTCTCACTTCTACTTCAAGCCGAAGCGGGGCATCACCCAAGGGGTGTCCGATTGGGACAACCGCGACGCGACGAGCCTCAGGGACAGCAACCAGGACATCGCCTCGCCCAGGATCGTGCCGCGGGCGCTCGCCAAGCTGCAGCAGTTGACCCGGAGCAAGCAGCGCTTCGTCCTCTTCGTGCACCTCTTCGAGCCCCACAGCACCTACGTCAAGCACCGCGAGTACCCGATCACCAAGCGCGGCACCGCCGGCTTGAAGCAGAAGTACGAGTTCGAGGTCAAGTTCGTCGACGTCTGGGTGGGCAAGCTGCTCGAGGGGCTCGCCCGGCAGGGCCTCCGCGACAAGACCGCGGTGATCCTCTTCTCCGATCACGGTGAGGCCTTCGGCGAGCACAAGGTCTACTTCCACGGCCAGACCCTCTTCGACGAGGTGATCCACGTGCCGCTGATCCTCTCGATGCCGGGCCTTGCCGGTGGTCGGGTGGTGGACCAGCGAGTGGCCTTGCTCGACGTCGCGCCGACGATCCTCGAGCTGTTCAGCGTCCCCGTCCCCGACGCGTTTCAAGGCTACTCGTTGCTACCGTTGGCCCGCGGTGAGAAGGGCGAGGTGGACCGGGCGATCGGCGCGGTGCTGATGCCTTACCCCGCCTGGCCCAAGGGTCAGCAGGCGCTGATCAGCGGCCACCACAAGGCGATCCTCCATACCACCGAGAACCGCTTCGAGGTCTACGACCTGGATGCCGACCCGGGAGAGAAGCGCAACCTCGCGCTGACCGACAAGCCGCTCGCCGCGCGGATGCGCCAGCGGCTCGCGACCTTCATCGAGCAAGAGCTCCAGTAGCCCGCTCGGCGTCGAGAGCGAACCCGGAGCCGGTCACTTGATGTTGACTAGTTGCCCGACGGACATCTGGCGCGGCAACGGTGGCTGCCCGGCGACCGCTTGATCGGCACGCCACCCTCCCATAGCACCGGGACGGTCGCCCAGACCTCGCACATCAGGTCGCAGTAGTCGGCGAACAGCTGCTCCACTCGCCAGACCCGGTAGTCGCCGAGGGCGGTGGCGGCGTAGAGCGTCGGTCCCGACAGCTGCAGGTGAACCACCGGCCCGTGCAGCCGCGCGTGACCGAGGCGCTTGCCGGTGATGAGGTTCCAGACCCCGAGTAGCCCGTCGGCGAAACCGACGAAGAGCGTGTCCCGCTGGCCGAGCCGCATCGACTTGACCGGGCTGGCGGCCACCTCTTCGAAGGCGTAGCTCCGGCGCCGGTAGCGCCGCTTGCGGTCGTAGAGCTCGAGGTTGCCGTCGCGGTAGCCCACCGCCAGCCAGCGGCGGCCGTGGACCATCGCCGTGACCCCCAGGTCAGCCGGCAGCTCCCGCTGGCGGGCGCCGGTGGGCGAGAAGACGTGCAGCTCACGACCCACCGCGGCGAGCACCGCCTCGCCGTCCCAGGCGATCGCGGTGGCCTTGGCGCCCACCAGCTCCTGCCGGGCGCCGCCGATGCCGTAGCGAAAGACCTGGCCGCGGGCGAGGACCAGGCACCCGCTGGGCAACCCGACCACCTGGCTCAGGCCCGGCAGCGCGCGGCTCCAGAGCGAACGATCAGCGAT
>JAUVBO010000931.1 GCA_030591195.1 Pseudomonadota bacterium | reverse complement strand
CGCCACCGACGACCGCGAGGTCAACCGGCGCGTCTTCAACGACGCGCGGGGCGCGGGCATCTGGGTCAACGTCGCCGACGATCCGGAGCTCTGCACCTTCCACCTTCCCGCCCGGGTCCAGCGCGGCCCCCTGCAGCTCGCGATCGCCTCCACCGGCGAGGCCCCCTTCGTCGTCAGGCGACTGCGGCAGATGCTCGAGCAACGGTTCGGCCCCGAGTGGGGCGAGTGGATCGAAGCCGCGGCGCGCTTCCGCGACAAGGTACGCGACGGCGACGACCTCCCTCAGGACGAGCGCGAGCGGGCCTACGATCGGTTCTTCGCCGCCACGGTCAACCCCACCCGCCTCGACGCGCGCGTGCCATCGGAGGACGAGGAGGCCGCGTGGCTCGGCGCCCCCGCGTCGCTCGGCGCCCCGCCAGCAACCGTGAGGGATGAGCCCGCCCCTGGCCCGGCCGAGGCGCCGGCTACCGGTTGGACGCGCGGAGAGACGATCCGCCCGCCCCAGGGCTTCGTCTCGCTGGTCGGCGGCGGCCCCGGGGACGCCGGCCTGCTGACGGTGCGTGCTCGCCAGCGGCTGCTCGCTGCCGACGCGGTCGCCTACGACCGCCTGGCCGCCACCACCCTGCCCCCCGAGCTTGGCCCGCAGGTCGAGCTGCACTGCGTCGGCAAGACGGCCGGCCGCCACCCGGTGCCCCAGGACCAGATCATCGCGCTGCTGATCCGCCTCGCCCGCGATGGTAAGCGCGTGGTGCGGCTGAAGGGAGGCGACCCGTTCGTCTTCGGGCGCGGGGCCGAGGAGGCCGAGGCCCTGCGCGACGCGGGCATCCCCTTCGAGGTGGTCCCGAGCGTCACTGCCGGCATCGCCGTGCCGGCCTACGCGGGCATCCCCGTGACCCATCGCAACGAGGTCGTCCGCGTGACGATGGTCACCGCCCACGAGGCGGTCAAGCGGGACGGCCCCCAGGTGCGCTGGGATCTGCTGGCTGGCGATCCCCACGCGACGATCCTCGGCTACATGGGCGTCAACAGCCTGCCCAAGGTGGTCGACGAGCTGCTCAAGGCGGCCATCGACCCCGAGACGCCAGCGGCGATGATCGAGCGTGGGACCACCTCCCGCCAGCGCGTGGTGTACGCACCGGTCCGCGACCTGCCCGACGCGGTGGTCCGGGAGGGAATCAAGCCTCCGGCGCTGTTCGTCATCGGGCCCGCTGTCCGCCACGCCCGAACCCTCGACTGGTTTGGCCAGCGCCCGCTGTTCGGCCAGCGCATCGGCGTCTTCGCCCCGGGTGGGGCCCTGGCCGAGACGATCGAGATCAACGGCGCCGAGGTGGTCGAGGTTCCCTTCCCGATCACGCCGGCCTCACGGGTCGTGCTCGGCGCCTTGCCCCTGACCGGCTGGTTGTTGCGCAGCCCGGATGAGGCCGACGCGCTCGACGAGGAGCGCGACGCTCCTGGCTGGAGCCCCGAGGTCGTCGGCTGGTGCCTCTCCGAGGAGGCCGCCGGGCGTGCCCGAGAGCTCGGCTGGACCCACATCGAGCGGCCCGGGTCGAGCGCTACCGAGCTGCTGCGGGGAATGGTCACTCGCTTGCCCGCCGTCAAGGCGTGAAGCCCGCGCTCCGACCGGCTTGAACACGATCCAAGCGCGTCTGCGCAGCGGGGCTGCTACCGCTCCATCCGCTCGATACGGATCGCATCGGCGACGACGAAGCCAGGGTGATCACCGCTGGCCACGCTGACCTCCAGCCCTGCCCCGGTCACCTGATGGGGTCCGCCAAGGTGACGCCACGCCGCGCCGTGGGCCTCGAGATCTGCCGGTGAGCGACCCTGGTCCACCCGCAGCCGGGCAACCACCGAGCCGTCGACGGTGACGGTGAAGCGGGCGTCGCGGCAGAGCCGGGGATCCCACGGCCAGGTCGCGGACACGCGGTAGCGCCCCGCTGGCAAGCCGCTGAAACGGAAGCGCGCCAGACCCGCGGTTCCCGAGGCCGCGATCCGGGCCCCGCCGCCGAAGCCGACCCGCAGCGCGCTCCACGCCGGGTCCAGGGTGACCGACCCATAGGTCGACCCCGGATAGCCGTAGCCGACCTCGCCGTCGTCGAGCAGGCGGGCGCGGTCGCCCTCGATCCGCGGCAGGATCACCGCCTCGAGCGCGTGCTGGGAGATGACGTGCTTGCGGTGCGAGCCGTCGAGGTAGACTGAGAACTCCCCGCCGAGATGCTGGGCCACCGCCCTGACCGCGTTCTCGTAGGCGCGGTAGCGAGTGCCGGTGAAACAGCAGTCGTCGTCACGATTGAGTACCTGGTCCTGGGCCCGGCCAGCACCGATCGATCCCAGCAGGTAGAGGTCACGGTAGCCGGCGATCCACTCGTAGAGCGGCGCGTGGCCCTGCTCGCCGTCATAGCCCGTGGTCCGCAGGTCGAGCGGCAGTGACCCCGCCACCGGGAAGCTGCGGGTGATCGTCGGATCGACGGCGGCGTAGAGCTGGGTTGTCCAGCCGCCCCCAGAGACGCCGACCATCGCCGTCTCTCGCGGGTAGTGATGAGCTTCGCGCAGGTGGCCGAGAGCCACGGCCACCGGCTCGAGGAAGAACTGGATCGGACTGCGCGACGGGGACTCGAGCTGCATCAGGTCGTCGTGGGATCGAAGGACGGGTGGCGCCGAGTTTGGCCACCGCAACGGCATGTAGATCAGCAACACGCCGAAGCCGCGCTCGACCAGCCTCTTGGCGGCCAGCTCACCGCTGAGGTCGGAGATCGGCTGAGCATGGCCCT
>JAUVBO010000702.1 GCA_030591195.1 Pseudomonadota bacterium | reverse complement strand
GGCCAGATGTAACGCTGCAGAGCCGCCACGGCCTCGGGCTCGACCTCGGGCAGCTCGATGCGGAACTTGCGCGCGTATCGACGCAGGAAGAAGTCCAGCAGGACCGGGATGTCGCCCGGCCGCCGACGCAGGGGTGGCAGCTCGATGGTGATCACGCTCAGGCGGTGGTAGAGATCGTCGCGGAAGCTCTGGGCCTCGACCATCCGTCGCAGATCAATGTTGGTCGCCGCCACGATCCGCACGTCACAGGCCGTGGGCTCCCGGGCACCCACGCGCTCGATTTCCCGCTCCTGGATCGCGCGCAGCAGCTTGGGCTGGCACTCGAGGCTCAGGCTGGAGATCTCGTCGAGGAACAGCGTGCCCTGGTGGGCTTTCTCGAACGTGCCGGGGCTCTGGGCTACCGCGCCGGTGAAGGCGCCGCGCTCGTGGCCGAACATCACGCTCACGAACAGGTCCGCCGGGACCGAGGGCAGGCTCACCGCCCGGAACGGCCTGCGGGCCCGCTCGCTCATGCAGTGGATCCGCCGCGCGAACAGCTCCTTGCCCGTCCCGGTCTCGCCACTTAGCAACACCGTGACATCGGTGGGGGCCACCCGGCGGATGATCTCGCTCACCCCCCGCATCGCCTTGGACGTGCCGAGCACCATCGGTCGCGAGGCGGGGAAGTCAAACAGGTCAGCCTCGTCGGACGTCGTCTCGTCGTCGCGCCGCCGGCGACGCGAGACAGGCGCCGCAGCGACAGCGGTGGCGGGGGTCGCGGGCGCCCCGACCATCGAGCCGACCATCGCCGGCAGCATCTGCGGCACCGAGGCGAGGTCGATACAGGCGTGGGCCACCCTCGACGCGGGTCGGTCGCTGTTGGCCGAGCCGTCACGAATGACGATCATCTGCAGGTCGGGACACTGACGCGCCACCTGGGCCAGGCAGCCGTCGACGTCCGCATCGAGCAGGGCCGAGCAGAGCACCAGCACCGGGGGCTGCTGACGGATCACGAGATCCAAGGTGCCCCGCATGTCCACCGTGAAGGACATCGCGTAGCGTCCGGCCAGCGCCTTCTGCACTGGCTGCCAGCGTCCTGGATCCGCCCCTGCAATCAGAATCAGCACCAGCCGCTATCACCCAATCTGGCCGTCCAGGCAGCTCCTGGCCAACTTCAGCGCTCGAAAAACACCCAACTCAGCCGCGCCTGTGCTCGAAAAATACACAGGTGAGGATCATCGTACCGGGCAGCCAATTCACACAATAGGGGATCCCCTGAAAAACCACGACGAATTTCCTGAAACGGAAATCGCCTCGCTCTTGCCCCACAGGCCCGCAACAATAAACAAGTAATCTTCGTTAGACGCTCTTGTTCTCTTGCGGTCCCCGAAATGCACCGGTCATGCCAGGAGTTAGGTGCACCTAAGATACTTGAATCACGGTCCAGCAGCTCATGGGTTGTCCCAATCCGCAGCTGGACGTGGGGAGGAACGCCCCAACTCGCACCCTGCGCCGGCGAGGATCCCAGCACCCATGATCCCGCGGGGATCCGCTCGGGGGCAGAGACATCGCCGCCCGGGGAGCCTCGGCCGTCCTTCTTGCACGCTTCCTGCATGGCCGCTCGGCGTGGGGATCCATCAACCAGGCTCCGGGGCACCTGACAGCCCAGAACGCGCCTCTACGCTCGGCGGGCAGACCCTCGCCGGCGTGGTGGGCAACGTGCTCGAGTGGTACGACTTCGCCGTCTTCGGCTTCTTCGCCCCGCTGATCGCCGAGCTCTTCTTTCCGGGCCGCGACCAGACCGCCTCGCTGCTGGCGACCTTCGGCATCTTTGCCGGGGCCTACTTCATGCGCCCGCTCGGCGGGGTGCTCTTCGGGCAGATCGGCGACCGGCTGGGGCGCAAGCGAGCGCTGCAGCTGTCGGTGATGATGATGGCGCTGCCGACGACGCTGATCGGCCTGCTGCCGACCCACGTCAACATCGGCGTCGCCGCCTCGGTGCTGCTGCTGCTGCTCCGCATGGTTCAGGGTCTGTCGGTGGGCGGTGAGCTGATCGGCTCGATCACCTACCTCACCGAGAGCGCGCCGCCGGGCCGGCGGGGCTGGGTCGGCAGCTTCGCCCTCTGCAGCAGCACCGCCGGCGTGCTGCTCGGCTCGCTGGTCGCCGCCAACCTGCAGGCGACCCTCAGCGCCGAGGCGCTGATCAGCTGGGGCTGGCGCCTGCCCTTCCTCTCCGGCATCGTCATCGGCGTCGTCGGCCTCTGGATGCGCAACGGCATCCCCGAGACGCCCGCCTTCGAGCGCCTGCAGCGCCAGGACGACCGCTGCGAGCGACCGCTGTCGGCGGTGCTGAGCACCAGCATCGGCCCGGTGCTCCACGTGGCGGCGCTGGTGATGCTCGTCGGCGGCGGGTTCTACCTGCTGTTCGTCTGGTGGCCGACGCTGCTCTCGCGGCTGGTCGATCCTCCGGTGCCCCACGCGATGGCCCTCAACACCGCCGCGATGGCAGTGCTGATGATCTGCATCCCCGTGGCCGGCGCCCTGTCGGACATCGTCGGCCGCGGCGCGCTGATGCGCGCGAGCGCCTCGCTGCTGGCAGTGCTCGCCTATCCGCTGTTCACCCTCGTCGAGCGCGGCACCTTCGCCTCGGCCCTCACCGCCCAGCTGCTCTTCGCCGTGCTGCTCGGCCTGGCCACGGGCCCGGCGCCGGCGGCGATGGTCGAGCTCTTCGAGACCCGGCTGCGCTACACCGGCCTCGGCATCGGCTACAACCTCTCGCTGTCGCTGTTCGGCGGCACCGCGCCGCTGATCGGCACCTGGCTCGTCGCTCGCACCGGACAGGTGGTCGCGCCGGCCTACTACCTCGCCGGCCTCGCGGTGGCTACCGCCACGGCAGCCCATCTGCTGCCGGCCGCCGGCGACACCGCCTTGGCCCGCGAGGAGGCGTCGAGCTCAGCTAGACGGACCCTCACCACCGCGCTGGCCTTCCCGATGCCGCGCTGCGGCGATTCGCACCAGGGCATTGGGGCAAGACCGGGCGCCGGGCCGAGCTGATCCGCCGGCAATCGGGGCCTTGCGTTGGGCACGCGGGTTGCATCGGGCAACCTCGCGCCCTGGACGCGACGATGGCAAGCGTGTACGCGAATGGAAAATCGTTGGCCGACTCTCGGCCCGCCGGGCTCGCAGCCGGTGCCGACGAGCATGACGCGGATCCACGGGTCGCGATCGTCGGCGTGCCGAACACCGGCAAGACGCTGCTCTTCCACTGGCTCGCGCGCTGCTTCGCCGAGAGCGCCAACTACCCCCACACCACCGCCGAGCTGCTGGAGCGGTCCGCCCGGGTGGGTGGCCGCCAGGTGTCGCTGATCGATACGCCGGGGGCCAGCGGGCTCGAGCTCTGCTCCGAGCACGAGGCGCCCACGCGGACCCTGCTGACCAGCGAGCCCCCCGACGTGCTGATCCAGTGCGTCGACGCCTCGAATCTGGT
>JAUVBO010000970.1 GCA_030591195.1 Pseudomonadota bacterium | reverse complement strand
CGAGCGCGACTGCCTCGCCAACAACGCCAAGTTCAAGGACTGGGAGTGCACCGACGAGATGATGGGGCGGACCAAGGACGGCAAGGCGCTCTACATGCACTGCCTGCCGGCCGACATCACCGGCGTCAACTGCGACGCGGGCGAGGTCAGCGCCGAGGTCTTCGAGCGCTACCGCCTGCCGACCTACCGCGAGGCGGGCCACAAGCCGTTCGTGATCGCCGCGATGATCCTCTGCACCCGCTTCGGCAATCCGGCGGCAGTGCTCCAGGCCTGCCTCGACCGCAACACCCGCCGCCGCTTCGGCCGCTCCGGCTGACCAGCTGCGTCGGCCAGCGCCACTTTCCAGATCCCCTCACCCCGCAGCGACAAGGGCACACGCGGTCGCTGACCCGGATCGTCGATGCGGCCGCCGACCGGGCGCCGCCAGCCGGCCGATCCGAGCGTTTGCCGATCGAGACCATCGACGAGCAACAGCCCGGCCTGCGGCGCGCGCATGCCGAACAGCAACCGCGTTCATTGCTCCTGCCCGCGCCCAGCTGGGCTGTCTCCTCACCCGAGGAGAGCTGGCTGTTCGTCAGGCGCCGGGCGTCTGGGGCCGGAGGCGTCGCTCGAGCCAGCCGATCTGTTGGCTGAGCTGCCCGCTGAGTTGATCGCCAAGCGCGCCGACGTGGCTGACGATCTCGCCGGTGAGCTCACGCTTGAGCTGATGCATGTCCTGGCGCACCGTCGCGTACAGCTCAAGGTTGGCCTGGCGACGGTCCTCGACCGCCTCCTCGCGAAGCTGGACCAGATCCTCTTTGGTCGCCAGCTCCTCGCGAAGCTGGTCCCCAAGACTCACCAAGCCTGCGGCAAGGTCGCCTTTGGTTGCCAGCTCGTGGTTCATCCGCTGCTCCAGCGCGTGGAGACGCTCGTGTACGTGATGCAGTTGCTCGGCGACGATCAACGCTCCCTCCATCATAGCCAGCCCGGCCGCCTCGTGCCCTTGCAAACGACGCACCCAAGCCACGCGCCGCGTATTTGCTGCGGATTCCGAACCTCTGACTGTTGCGGGCGAACAGAGCGGCCGGTCGGCCGGACCGGGAGCGGCGGAATCCGGACGCGAGCCTAGACCGAGGGACCAACGCTGTACCAGGGTTGGCTGGCCACGGGCTTGCTCGAGTCAGTTCCCGGGTTGCCGCCGCCGTCGCAGGCGCCGAGTCCAGGGCAGCACAGGGCCACCACGCACAACACCATCACCGTCTTCATCGCGCTACAATGGACAGGCGTGACCCCCGCCGACAAGAAATCCGCTGTGCTATTGGCGCTGGTGGCGAGCCTGCTCTGCTGCTGCAGCGACCTGGTGGCCCCGTCAAACGACGAGCTAGACGCGCGGGAGTCGCTCGTCGACGAGCTCGCCGGGGCCAAGCTGCTGTGGGTCCGCGGCGACAAGATCTACTACTCTCCGATCGCGGGCTTCGCCCCCCGCCGCATCACCCAGGGCAACGTCGTCGAGCAGTACCCGCGCTGGTCGCCCGACGGCACCCGGATCGCCTTCTCCCGCGGGATGGACATCTGGGTGATGAACGCCGACTTCACCGGGCAGCGCAAGGTCATCCCTCTCGCCCAGTGGCCGGCCTGGGCCGACGGGGGCCGGGCGATCACCGCCGTCGCCATCGACCGCTACCGGGTGCTCAAGCGGGAGCTCCCCGGCGACGAGACGGTGACGATCTACGACACCCGCGAGCCGCCATTCCACGGCCAGAAGCTCTGGCGCTTCGCCGAGCTGCACCCGGGTGGCCGCTTCCTCGTCACCTTCCGCTTCGACCCCGAGCACACCACCGAGATCGTCGACCTCGAGCAGCGGCGCACCATCAGCAACGAGCAGATGAGGCAGGGCGACTGCCAGCCGGCCTGGGCGCCCGACGGTTCCTACGTCATCACCACCGCCAATGCCAAGCAGCGCCCAATCCGCCGGGCGGCGTTCGACGCCGCGACGGCAACGCTCGGGCCCTCGACCTACCTCGTCGGCCTCGACACGCCGTACACCTACTGGCACCACGGCCAGCGCGTCTCCAGCGACGGCCGCTGGATCGCTTTTTACAGCGAGCTCTTCAGCGGCCCGAGCACCGCCGGGGCGAGCGAGGTCTACCTGTGGCAGATCGGCGGCACGGACGCGAGCGTGGTGCGCATCACCTTCGACCCGGCCCAGGACGAGTACCCCAGCCTGCACGTGCCCCTCTCGCCGTAGGGCGACGGCTTCCCAACGGCGGCGCGAGGGGCAGAACCCGATCTTCTTCCGCTCCGGTGCTTCCCGGAAGCGAAGCGCTGTCGCCGATCTCTCGAGGTGACGAGTCACTCTCGGAGATCTGTGCCCAAAAAGGGGACCGCACGCTACGAGTGACCGTCACTGTCGAGGATCGGCGCTCCAAAAGGGTACCGATCCTCGGATGTGATCTTCCACTCAACGACATTCGTCCCTACACGGGGTAGACCCTGGCGAGACATGGCTCGATGCAGACCGGATCAGATTCCCAACCAAGAATAGATCACGATGAGCAGCGACAAGCGCCACCCAGGCAATCAGCGGCGACGATCTGCACGCCGACAGACAGTCAGTGCAGACGCCTGTCCACCAGCAACAAGCAGTGCGCCGCAGGTTCGTGCCTGCTGCT
>JAUVBO010000666.1 GCA_030591195.1 Pseudomonadota bacterium | reverse complement strand
AGCTGATGGGCCTGATGCGGCCGAGCTACCTGCATGAGCGCTCGGAGGCCGCCGAGGCGATGCGGCGGTTGCTCTTCGCTGGGGGCGCTGCGCTGGCTCAGCAGGCAAAGCGCAAGGAGGCGCGCCGGCTCGCGCTCGAGGCGCTGGAAGATCTACTGGGAGCGGGGGCCGTGCCCTTGAGGCTCGACCCGGCGGCGGTGATCGCCGCGTTGCCGCTGCGGATGCATCGGGTCCGGGAGGTGGTGCCGCCGCTGCGGCGGGCCCAGGTGATCCGTGATCTCTGCGTCATCGCCCGCGCCGACGGCCGGGTTAGCGCCAACGAGCGCAAGATCCTCGAGCAGATCGGGGCCGGGGTCGATGTCGACCCCGAGCGGGTGGCGGCCTGGCTTGAAGAGGCGGGCTGCGGCGACAGTGAGGACGAGGTCGAGGCGTCAGTGGCTCCGGCGAGCCAGAAGAGGCCCGCAGCGAGCCAGAAGCGCCAGAAGAAGCCCGCAGCGAGCAAGAAGCGCCAGAAGAAGCCCGCAGCGAGCCAGAAGAAGCGCCAGAAGAAAGCCGCAGCGAGCAAGAAGAAGCGCCAGAAGAAAGCCGCAGCGAGCAAGAAGGACAAGAAGTAGCCCGCAGCGAGCAGGAAAATGCGCAGTCGAAGCCGACGTTAGGCCTGCGCCAGGCGACAAACCACCCCGCAAGTATGGCTGCCGCGTCATATGGTGAGCAGGAAGCTGCTCAGATCGGCTGGTGAGCTTCAGCGTCCCTGCTGCCCAACCACTTGAACACGCAGCGGATGTCGGCGAGATGCCTCGGCGGAACGGGTCTTGCTGTTGTTCTGCCTTGCCGTCTGGGTCCTGGTTCGGTATCTGGTCCGGCTGCTTGACCGTCGCCGACTGATGAAAAACGATGTCGTTATTCACCATGCGATCAGTGCCGAATCAGGGCCCTCTTTTTCAGCTATTCGTAGCGCCCCGGCTTGCGCCGTAACTCGACCCGGATGGCTCTGGTCTCGCCTGCGGTCAGCTCGAAAGCCTGGCTGACGTAGCCCCGCTTGGTCACCCGGACCGAGAAGGTCTGTCCCGACCGCGGCAGTTGGATCGATCCGCTGACCTGCTGCACCCCGTCGACGTAGATCGTCGCGCCCTTGGGGACGGTCTCGATCAGGATCAGGACATAGTCGCTGGCGCTGGTGCCAGGGCTGCTGATCGGGATCGCCTCGTCGTCCGACAACCAGCCACAGACCACCGGCCCGAGGAGCAGGCCGGACAGCAGCAGCAGCGCCACGGCCCCCGCGGTGGCCAGCAGGGCGCGACCCTGGCGCAGGGCACCCCGGCGGCGCTGGGCGTCAGGGTCGTGCAGGGTCCCGTCGCCCTCAGCCTCCTCGCCGAGTTCCACGCCCTGAGGACCGATCCCGGTCGGGAGCTGAGGAGGTAGCGCCGCCCGCTCGAGCTCGAGTGGCCCCTCCCTTGCCTCGTCGGGGGGCGCGAAGCGCGGGTCGTCGTCGGCGGTAGGTGCTTGTTCTTCGATCACCGGGGCGGCCGGAGGTGTGCTGGCCGCAGGCATCGACTCGGCGGGTTGCGGCGCGGCGGCGCGTTTGTCGATGTCGACCAGCGACAGCAGCGACGGCTCGTCATCGGCGGCGGTCTTGCCGGCCGGCCGCATGTGGACGGGGGGCTCGCGGTCGACGATCGTCGCGACGTCGGCTTCGGCAACGATGGTCTCGAGCGCCCGGCGCATCGCGTCCGCGTCCTCGAACCGCTCGGCGGGCTGGCGGGCGAGGGCCTTGAGCACCAGGGCGTCGAGCTCGGGCGGGATCCCTGGCACGTGCTTCGATGGTGCCTCGATCGTCGCCTCGAGGATCGCCGTCAGCATCGAGGCGTGATCGGCGGCCGTCAGCGGCCGTCGGCCGGTGAGCAGCGAATAGAGCACGCCACCGACAGCGTAGATGTCGGCGCGGTGGTCGAGGTCAGGGTCGCCGCGGGCCTGCTCCGGCGACATGTAGTAGGGCGTGCCGAGCACTATCCCCGTGCTGGTCAGCGACTGACGGAGCTCGTCGTCCTGCAGGAACTTCGAGATGCCGAAGTCGAGGATCTTCAGCTGCGGCTGCTGGTCGAGCTCGATCACCATCAGGTTGTCGGGCTTGATGTCGCGGTGGACGATGCCACGTCCGTGTACCGCCTCGAGCCCGGCGAGCAGCTGGCAGGTCAGCTCGGCTGCACGTGGGGGCGGCAGAGGGCTCTCGTCGCGGATCACCTCAGTCAGCGTGCGGCCGCTGAGCAGCTCCATCACGATGTACATCGAGCCCTGATCGCTCCACCCCATGTCAGTAACGGTGGCGACGTTCGGATGGCCGGTGGCGCTGGCGGCCTGAGCCTCGCGAGCCATCCGCGCCGCCATCTCGCGGTCCTGGGAGAGCTCCGGGAGCATCACTTTGACCGCCATGCGCTTGTCGAGCAGCATGTGCGTCACGGCGAAGACGGCCCCGACGCCGCCGGCGCCGAGGGCCTCGCCAATGCGGTACTTGCCGTCGAGCAGTGTCCCGGGCGGAAAGAAGCGTTGGGGAGCGAGCAGCTTGCCCGTCACGGGGCAGTATCGGTGCACCTCGTTGTGCCGCTGCCCGCAGTGCTCACACAACAGCATGGGGTGAATCTACTCCCCGCGGCGGACGTGCGGCAACACCCGCGATCCTCGATCGTCGAGGACAGCTAACCCAACAACCAGGCCTGAGGTACCTGTCGGGGTTGATTGGTCCCCCGCCACCGGTCGGGGGCTTCAAACCTCATTTGTGGGTGTATTTGTTCATGATTACCCGACGATTTTAGTTAGCCGTCGTACCGTTACTGGATGGACGTTCAGGCAGGATGATTTGACACACCAACACACCTAGTCCGACTTGAGGTGCCAGTGTGCTGCAAATGAGCCTGGTATCCTACATGAATCTACACAAAGCACAACATATAGGTCAAAAAATTGACACGGCTACCAGATGTAGTAGGATTCTCGAAGTGACCGGAATGGTCGGGTTTTTCGACCGAGAAAGAAGTGAAAGGCGGCTAACATGAAAAAGAACTCGCAAAAGAATCAGGGCAGCGAGGTGGATTGGGCGGCACGTTATCAGGATCTCGCCGCGACTTGTCAGCTCTGGATCGCCGCCAACGAGGCCAAGGACGAGCGGATCGCTGAGGTCGAGCAGCAGTGCCAGCATCTTCAGCAGCGGGTGGCCCGGTTGAGCCGGATGGTCGGGCGGCGCGGCAACACCGTGCGGCGGATCAGCAGCAACCAGCCCGCACTGAGGCGCAGCCCAACCATGGCCTGAGCGTCGGAGCGGCTCGAGTCGCCCACAGGGGCGATGACGGTGCTCCGCTTGACGACTGAGTCCTGGGGCCAGCGCCCCGCTGTTGCCAGACATCTTGGTGCCCGCAGTCTCACTCCTTGGCTGTCGCTGGCTGCACCTAACATTGATTCCGGTTCTGCAAGGTGCCGCCGGTCCCTCCACCATTAGATCTTCTCTTCTCGAGCTCCTCTCCCGCGCCGTGAGGCTAACGCTCTCTCTAGCTACCAGGGGAGTCCCCCCGCCTCTGGCGGGGAGGCAGCCACAGTTT
>JAUVBO010000757.1 GCA_030591195.1 Pseudomonadota bacterium | reverse complement strand
GAAGACGACCCCTGCCTGACCTGTATCGACGACGCCTGCGCCGCCGCGTTCGCGGCTTGCACCGCGGGCTCCTAAGGGCTCTCTAGGGCTCCGCCGCATCGATCCGCGGCCGACGCGCACCCCTTGCCCGGTCACCGAGGGTCACTCTATAGTCGTCGAGCACCCGACCAGGAGGAATGGACCCGATGAAGCCCCCGTGCGTGTTGCAGACCATGGCGCTGGCGGCGCTGACGCTGTCCGGGTGCGCCGCCCCGCAACAACACAACATCGTGCTCGACCCGATGACGGTCAAGCCGTCGGTGGCGATGGTCAAGCTCGATCCCCAGGCCAAGGAGATCAAGATCCCGGGACGGATCGAGTTCCGCACCGGCAAGGCCGAGCTCCGCAAGTCGTCTCATGCGCTGCTCGATCAGGTGGTCGCGATCCTCAAGGCCAACCCGCAGATCGTCAAGCTCGAGATCCAAGGCCACACGGACGACGTCGGTGACACCGAGCGCAACCAGGGCCTCTCCCAGCAGCGCGCCGAGGCGGTCCAGGCCTACCTGGTCCAGCAGGGAATCGCCGGTGGCACCCTCGAGCCCAAGGGCTACGGCGAGCAGCGGCCGATCGCCGACAACGGCACCTCAGCCGGACGCGCTAGCAACCGGCGGGTCGAGTTTCACATCGTCGGCGACAAGGCCGCACCGAGCGAGGGATAGGAGCGAACCGATGAAGACGACCACGATCCAGCTCGTCGCGCTGCTCGCGACGATCGGGCTCGCCGGCTGCGCGGGGGCGCCCCTCGCACCGGCGTTCAAGCAGGACGTCCAGGCTCAGATCAGCGGACGCCAGGCGGCCTACGCCAACTGCTACACCAGCGCGCTCAAGGGCAACGAGGCGCTCAAGGGCGACCTCTCGCTGACCTTCGTCGTCACCCTGGACGGCCAGCTGACCCAGGTCGCGGTGAACGACGCCGGCGCCAACGACGACCGGCTCAAGCAATGCGTCGCCGACGCCACCTCCGGGATGGCGATCCCGACCAGGCCCCCCGCTCCGGTGCAGGTCAGCTGCGCGCTGAGCTTCCAGCCGCCGGCGATGGGCGGCAAGGCCCTCCTCGAGAGCCCCGACGCCGACACCGAGCCGCCTAGCGACGGTGAAGCGCCGCCAGCCAAGCCCTGACAGGGGCGGCGGCGAGATGCTGGTCTGCTTGGTCGAGACCCTCGACGCGGCACAAGGCCCGGAAGGGTTCTCTCCGGAAGATGTTCGAAGAAGGTCGTAGAGCCCCTGACCGCGACGGTGGAGCGGCCAGAGCGCGCTGTCGGGTCAAGCGGCGCGGTCAGAAAAGAGCCGCCTCAGCCGCTGGCCGAGCGTTCGCCCTTCGGCGCGATCGAGAGCCTTGCTCGCCATCTTCTCCAGGCCCACGGCGCTCACCACGCCGACCTGATTGTCGGCCACCTCGCGGCCGTCGAGCGCGAGCAAGGTCGGGATCGAACGAATCCCGAATGCGGCTGAGATTTCGGGAAGCTGTTCGGTATTGACCTTGAGGAACCGGACCTGCCGACCCTCGCCCCGGGCCTTGGCTTCGGCGGCGAACCGGGTGGCGACCTCCTGATAGGTCGGTGCCATCGCCTGACAGGGGCCGCACCAGGTGGCCCAGAAGTCGACGATCACCGGATCGTCGCTGTCGAGGTGCCGCTCGAACTCCGCCACCGACTTCACCGAGATCACCGGGCCACTGTCGCTCTGATTCGTGCGGCGCCGCTTGCCATTGATCTTCTTTTTAGCCATCGCCAAGCTCCTATGCCCGTGTGAGCCTCGCCGGCGACGAAGGGTTCGCGCTCCGAATCAAATCCCCGCCCATGACATGGCTGTCATGGGCGGGGACTGACTTTGGTGTCGGGATCCAGCGCACGCGGGGCGTCGACCTCACTGGCGCTCGATGACCGACAGACGAATCATTCCACGCAGCTGCGCTCCTTCGCCGCGGCCTCGGCACGGTCCGTGAAATGACCCGCCGCAAGACCAGCCCAGGAGGAGACGATGGCGAAGAAGACGAGCTACAGCTACTTTGGATTTCTGTGCGGGACGGCGGCGGCGCTGCTCGTGGCCACCTCGGCTGGATGCGGCGCGATGGACTCCGACGCGGCCAACATGACCGGCGAGCCCCTGCCGCCGACGGGAAGTCAGGTCGCACCACCCTCGACGACACCGGCGCCGCCCTCGTCCTACCAGGACGGCGAGCAGTACGCCGACTACGGCGAGAACGACTTCATCGATCCGGCCGATGATCCGCTGTCGACGTTCTCGATCGACGTCGACACGGCGAGCTACACCATCGGGCGCCGCGACCTGAACAACGAGCGCCTGCCGGTGCCGGCGGGCGTGCGCGTCGAGGAGTACATCAACTACTTCGAGTACGACTACCCTCAGCCGACCGGCAACGCGCCCTTCTCGATCAACCTCGAGATGGCCCCTTCGCACTTCGGCAAGGGCCTGCAGCTGATGCGCGTCGGCATCAAGGGCCTCGAGATCCCCGAGTCGGAGCGCAAGGCGGCCAACCTGGTGTTCCTGATCGACGTCTCGGGCTCGATGAGCGCACCGAACAAGCTCGGCCTGGTCAAGTACGCGCTCAAGCAGCTGGTCGCCCGTCTCAAGCCCACCGACACCCTGGCAATCGCGGTCTATGCCTCGGCTGACGGCGTGGTGCTGCCGCCGACGCCCGTCAAGGACAAGGCGACGATCCTCGAGGCCCTCGAGCGGCTCAACGCCGGCGGCTCGACCAACGGCGAGGCGGGCATCCGCACCGCCTACAACCTGGCCGAGCAGGCGTTCCGCGTGGGCGGGATCAACCGCGTGGTGCTCTGCACCGATGGCGACTTCAACGTCGGGCTCACCGGCGACGCCCTGGTGGCGTTGATCGAGGCCTACCGCGACAAGGGCGTGACGCTCAGCGCCCTCGGCTTCGGCATGGGCAACTACAACGACGCGACGATGGAGATGCTCGCCGACAAGGGCAACGGCAACTACGCCTACATCGACAGCCCGGCGGAGGCGACCCGGGTGCTCGGCGAGCAACTCGTCGGCACGCTGCAGATGATCGCCAAGGACGTCAAGCTACAGCTCGAGCTCAACGACCAGGTGGTCGCGCGCTACCGGCTGGTAGGCTACGAGAACCGCGTGCTCGCGCACCAGGACTTCGACGATGACGCCAAGGACGCCGGCGACATCGGCGCCGGACACGACGTCACCGCATTTTACGAGCTCGAGCTGAAG
>JAUVBO010000550.1 GCA_030591195.1 Pseudomonadota bacterium | reverse complement strand
CAGCGAACCTGGGCGTAGGTGCACCCTTGATGACAGCCGTTGACGTGGGCATCCACCGTCGTACCGCGTGGCAGCCCCAGGAGCCCCTCGAGGTAGCGCTCGTCGACCCAGTCGGCCAAGGTGCTCGAGCCGAGCAGCACCACCCCATCGGCGCCCGGAGCCGCTTCCCAGCGCCGCCGCATGTCGAAGACGCTGTTGCGCTCCCAGCCCGCCTGTCCTCCATCAGTGATCATTCGGTCGGCCAGCAACAGCGCGATCACCGTGGGGCCGATATAGAGCAGGTGCCTCACCGCACCAGCCTTATCATACCCTCCCCAAGGCCGTGTACTCCGCTGGCGATTGCGCGCGCCGATTCCGGCGCGGGTCGTCGCCGACCTGAGGCGACCGGACGGGTGTTTCACGTGGAACAGGGGGGGGCCGCTCGGGCAGTCCCCCCGGTGCCTCCGCGCGGCCTTAGGGCGGGGAGCTGTTTCACGTGAAACACCTGGCGAGGATGGCGAGGGGGGCCTCTCGGGCATGGCGCGAGAGACCACCGCCGGTGCCGGCCAGTACCGATCAGCGATGCAGAAACAGGCACTCGCCAAGTGGGCCTACTTCCTGCTATGCCTGCTGCAGAGAGAAGCTGCTGACGGAGGAGCTCATGCTACTGAGCAACATCGAAACCCTGCCCGGTCATCGCATCACCAGCTACCTTGGCCTGGTGCAGGGCAACACGATTCGCGCCAGGCACGTCGGGCGAGATATCCTCGCTGGGCTGAAGAACATCGTCGGCGGCGAGATCAAGAGCTACACCACTCTGCTCGCTGACGCCCGCCAGGAGGCGACCGACCGGATGGTCGAGCAAGCCCGGCAGCTCGGCGCGAACGCAGTGGTCAACGTCCGCTTCGCCACTTCGTCGGTGATGCAGGGCGCCGCCGAGCTCTTCGCCTATGGCACCGCGGTGGTGGTCGACCAGATCCACTCGTCGGACGAGACCTGAGCTGGCCATGCTCTTGACCCTGCTCTACTTCTTCGCGCCGATCGCGCTGCTGCTGGTCGCCTTGGTCGTCGGCAAGCTGATCGAACAGGCGCACCTGCGCGCCCTCGATCGCGACGAGCGACGCTACCGACCGCTTTTACTGACCAACCTCCGGCAGCCGCCCCCGGGCTATCAACCCGCGCAAGCGTGGCTCTGTGTCGGCTCGGTCGTGGTCGGTACGGACTACTTCAAGCGATTCGCCGCCTCGATCAAGACCTTGTTCGGCGGGCGCCTGCGAACGCTCGAGACGGTGCTCGAGCGCGCCCGCCGAGAGGCGCTGGTCAGGCTCCTCGCCCAGGCCGACGGTCACGGCGCGGACCTCGTGTGCAACGTTCGCCTCGAGACCGTCTCGATCGGCCGCACCCGCGGCGACGACAACACCATGGCCGCCGCCGAGGTGCTCGCCTACGGCACCGCGGTCCGCCGCCACCACTCCACCGCCGCTCCATACCGCAGCTGATCGCGCCACCGCCGGACTCACCGCTCCCCCACCGGCCTATTGTCACCCTTTCTCTTCTGTGAGGTTGACATTTGTCATTGACAGCTCGCCCTTCCCTCCAGATGCTTCCTCACCATGACCACGACCGCCATCTCGCAGCTCCGCGACGAGCTCCAGACCCTCGATGCCGCGTCCCTGCGGCGGCGCTTGCCCGGCCCCTTGCCGGCGGGCGTGGTCGACTTCTGTAGCAACGACTACCTCGGCCTGGCCAGCTCGCAGCAGATCACGACCCGCGCCGCATCGTTCCCCGAAGCCCACGGGCCGAGCGGCGCCGGCGCCGCCCGGCTGGTCGCTGGCGACCTGGCTCTGCACCACCGCCTCGAGGCGCGCCTCGCGCGCTTCAAGCAAGCCCCAGCGGCCCTGCTCTTCTCCAGTGGCTACCAGGCCAACGTCGGCGCGATCTCCGCCCTCGCCGGACCGTCCGACGCGATCTACTCCGACGCCTTGAACCACGCGAGCATCATCGACGGCTGCCGCCTCAGCGGCGCTCGCGTCAACCGCTACCGCCACGCCGATCCCGACCACCTCGGTCGCCTGCTCGCCACCGCTCCGCGCCTTTACCGCCGGCGAGTGATCATCACCGACGCGGTGTTCGGCATGGATGGTGACCTCGCGCCCCTCGCCGCCATCGCCGACCTCGCTCGCAAGCACGACGCGCTGCTGCTGGTCGACGAGGCTCACGCAACCGGCGTCCGCGGGCCACGGGGCCGCGGGTTGGTGCGTGAGCTCGGCCTCGAGGTCGACCTGCAGCTGACCACCTTCGGCAAGGCGCTCGGCTGCTTCGGCGCGGCGGTCACCGGCTCGCAGACGATCATCGACTACCTGATCAACCGCTGCCGGACGTTCATCTTCACCACCGCGCTGCCGCCAGCGGTCTGCACCGCCGCCCTCGCGTCCCTCGACCTCCTCGACTCCCCCGAGGGCGACGCGCGACGCGCGCGGCTGCAGCGCAACATCCGCCACCTGGTCCACGGGCTCGCTCAGCTCGGCCTGCCCTGCGCCGACGGACCGATCCAGCCGCTGCTGATCGGGCGCCCGACGCAAGCCCTGACGGCCTCTCAGCGGCTGCTCCGCCGCGGCTACTTCGTCCAGGCCATCCGCCCCCCGACGGTGCCCGAGGGGACAAGCCGGCTGCGCCTGGCGGTCACCGCCGCCCATCAGCGATCCCAAATCGACGGCCTGATCGCCGCCCTGAGCGACATCCTCGGCGGTCGCCAGCGCCTACACGTTACACCTCTTTTCACCCCTTTACCCGGGACAAAGGTCTCCCGATGCCAAGCCTCGCCGAGCTCGACCAGCGCCACGTCTGGCACCCCTTCACCCAACATCAGCAGTGGGAGCGAACCACGCCGCTGATCATCGCCGCGGCTGACGGCAACTACCTGATCGACGTCGATGGCAACCGCTACCTCGACGGCGTCTCATCGCTCTGGGTCACCGTGCACGGACACCGCTGCCCCGAGATCGATCAGGCGATCCGCGACCAGCTCGACCGCGTCGCCCACTCGACGCTCCTCGGCCTCGCGAGCGTGCCCTCGATCGAGCTCGCGGCTGAGCTGACCCGGATCGCGCCCGACGGGCTCGAGCGGGTCTTCTACTCCGACTCGGGCTCCACCGCGGTCGAGGTCGCGCTGAAGATGGCCTTCCAGTACTGGCAGCAGGTCGGCCAGCCCCAGCGACAGCGCTTCGTCGCGCTCGAGAGCGCCTACCATGGCGACACCATCGGCGCGGTGAGCGTCGGCGGCATCGACGCCTTCTTTCGCACCTTTCACCCCCTGCTCTTTGCCACCCTCCGGGTTCCCGCGCCGGCGGCGCCCTACGCCCCGCCGCCGCACGAGTCGCCCTCAGCCGCACGGTCGCTCGACGCCCTCCAGCGGCTGCTCGCTGACCAGGGGCACCAGGTCGCCGCGATGGTGATCGAGCCCCGCGTCCAGGGCGCCGCGGGGATGCTGGTCCACCCTCCCGGGTTCCTCCGCGAGGTCGCCCGCCTCTGTCGCGACCACGGCGTCCTGCTCGTCTGCGACGAGGTCGCCACCGGCTTCGGCCGCACCGGAACGATGTTCTCCTGTGAAGCTGAGGGAGTTCGCCCCGACCTGATGGCCTTGGCCAAGGGGCTGTCAGGCGGCTACCTGCCGCTCGCCGCGACCCTCGCCACCGAGAGGATCTACGACGCCTTCCGCGGCGATCGCAGCCAGGCCTTCCTTCATGGCCACACCTACACCGGCAACCCGCTGGCCTGTGCCGCCGCCCTCGCCTCGCTGCGGCGAATGCACGACCACTCGCTGGTCCACCACGCGGCCGCCCGCGGCGTGATCCTGCGTAACCTCGGCGACACGATCGTGCTGCTGCCCCCCCTCGCGATCACCGACCAGCAACTCGACCACCTCGACCGCCGCCACCGCGGCGGCGGTAACCGAGACCTGTACCGGCGCCTCAACCGGCGCCTGAACCCTTCGGCGCGGACGACCAAACAGTCTGCGACGAACGTCGTACCTCCACCGCAAGGATCGACGT
>JAUVBO010000067.1 GCA_030591195.1 Pseudomonadota bacterium | reverse complement strand
AGGCGGTGGCGGCGGGCGACAAGCTCGGGATCTTCACCATCGGCGGCGGCGTGCCGCGTAACTGGGCCCAGCAGGTGGGGCCCTTCGTCGACATCCGCAACAGCCGGCTCGGCGTCGAGGCGCCGCGGATCCGCTACACCTACGGGCTGCGGATCTGCCCCGACCCGGTGCACTATGGCCACCTCTCGGGCTGCACCTACGCCGAGGGCGTCAGCTGGGGCAAGTTCGTCCCGGTCTCCGAGGGGGGGCGTCACGCCGAGGTGCTGGTCGACGCCACCATCGGCTGGCCGCTGATCGTCCAGGGTCTGATCGAGCGTGGCCTCTGATTCACGGGAGCTTCGAGCGACGAGGCGATGATGACCACAGCGACCCCTCCCCCGGCCTCGGCCCCACCCCGGCCCGCTCGCGCGGTGCTCTTCGACCTCGACGGGACCCTGGTCGACTCGATCGGTGACCTCGCCGACGCGATGAACGCGGTGCTCGCCCGCGCCGGACTGCCAACCCACGACCGCGAGCAGTACAAGCGCTTCGTCGGCGAGGGCGTGCGGGTACTCGTGCGCCGGGCCGTGCCCGAAGCGCGTCGCGACGGCGAGACGCTCGATCGTCTCGTCGGCGAGATGCTCGACGAGTATCGTGGCTGCTGGGATCGTAGCAGTCGCCCCTATCCCGGCGTCGCCGAGCTGCTCGATGCGCTGGTGGCGCGGGGCCTGCCGCTGGCGATCCTCTCCAACAAGGTCGACGAGCTGACGCGCCAGGTCGCCGAGCGGATCCTCGCCCGGTGGTCGTTCGCCGTGGTCCGGGGCTCGCTTCCCGACGTGCCGAAGAAACCCGATCCTACCTCGGCCCTTGCGGTTGCCGAGGCACTCGGCGTCGAGCCGGCCTCGATCGTCTACCTCGGCGACACGGCGATCGACATGCGCACCGCCGCGCTCACCGGGATGTACGGCGTGGGTGTGCTCTGGGGCTTTCGCGACGAGGCCGAGCTGCGCGAGGGGGGCGCCCGGGCGCTGATCGGTCACCCGCGGGACCTGCTGTCGCAGGTGATCGACTGGGCTCCTCGAGGATGAGCTAGCAAATCTCAGTCCGCGGTGACTTCGGAGCACACCGTCGGGCATCGGACAGTGCACCGACGGGGGGATCAAGAGCGACAAGTGCGCCGAGGGGACCTTCTGCAGCAGCGCCGCTGCGGTGGCGCGCTGCGTGTCTACGGGGCCTGCTCGGTGGGATCGGACGCCACGGCTCCGCCAGTGCTGTCGCTGCTGCTCGTGTTGCACCTGATGCGCGTCTCGACGCGGCGCCGATAGCTCACCTTCGACGCGGCTGACGAGAGAGCCGAAGAGGCGACCGACACGACTTGCTCGAAGGCTGACGAACCTTGCCCCGCGGGTTTTCCGCCAAGGCGACGGGTCAGCGGTCGCGTCACGACAAGGGTGCGAGATCGCGTCATCGCGTCGGCTGGCATCCCTCGTGCTTAGGTCACGGGCGTGTCTCTCCCGACACCTCCCCCGACCCCGCCGTAATAGTGCGGCGGGGTCACTCTCCTCCTTCGTCGCGTCGTCCGATCAAGCCGAGCAGGACCAGCGCGAGCAGCAGCGGCAGGCCCGAGGTTGGCACCGAGCCCGGGTCGAGCTGGCAGCCGCCCGCGAGCCACGCGCCGGCGTCGGCAAGGTTGTTGGCGTCGCCTGGACCCGGCTCCGCGCCCGGCTCGGCGACGCTGCCCTGGCCCACGGGGACGATGGCGAAGGTGCCCGAGACGGTCGGCGCCTCGCCGAAGTAGCCCATGATCTGGATCTGCGCCTGGTCGGTCAGCTGGTCGGGCACCTGCCAGGGGAAGTCGCCCCACTCGGGCTGGCCGTCGTCGACGGTCTGGGTGATCGACTCGAAGCGCTGGTCCCCGTCGAGGGAGTAGAGGATGCCGACGTCCGAGAGGTTGTTCGTTGTCCAGCGGATCTGGTGGGTCGA
This sequence comes from Pseudomonadota bacterium, assembly GCA_030591195.1. The sequence goes on along the minus strand of JAUVBO010000067.1, from coordinate 6,635 downwards.
GCCGGCCTCGAGCCGGTCGCCCTGCAGCGGGCTGAGGATCGTGATCGACGGCAGAAGGTCCTCGATCGGTGGGTCGGTGCTGCCACCCTGCGGGATGACCTCGATGCCCGCCTCGAACACGTCGTCGGTGCCGCTGGCCTCGAGCAGCAGGCCGTCTCCCCCGCTGACGGTCACTGTGAACTCCCTGACCAGCGCGAGGTTCTTGCCGCCGGCGGCGGTGACGATGTCGAAGTTCTCGAGCAGCGTCTGCCCCTCGGCGGCGTAGCGCATCGACCGGTCACCGAAGGCGTCGGCGAAGTGGATCCGCAGGGTGTACTGGCCATCGGCGACCGGGAAGCGGTAGCTGTGGGGGGTCTGGTGGCGCACGGTCCGGTAGACGTCGACCGGCGCCGCGTTCTGCACCCCGCCGACGCTGACGGGGTCCGGGTTGGTCCAGTCCCCGCCGCCGTTGACGTAGGCGTCGTCGTTGTCCCAGCCGGGGACGGCCTGGTCGTTGCTGCCGCAGTTGATCCGCAGGGCGTTGCCGACGGTCCCAGCTCCCGGATCGGCGCTGGGATCGCCACCCTCGGTGACCTCGACGGTCACCTGGCGGGTGACCGGACCGCCCGGCCCCTCGGCGACCAGCTCGTAGGTCGTGGTCTGGGTCGGCTTGACCTTCTTGCTATCCGCGGCGCTCGCGGCCTGGCCCTCGAGCTTGACCGCGGTGGCGTCGATGGTGCTCCAGGAGAGGGTGCTCTCCCCCCCCTTGGCGATCGACGCCGGGTGGGCGGCGAAGGACTGGATCTTGACCTGCCCGCCGGGCGCGGCCTGTGCCCAGGCGTGCACGTCGGGCCACGAGCCCTTGGCTGCGATCTGGACCTGGCGCTTGGTGACGAAGCTCGAGGCGGTAGCCTCGAGGGTCATCAGGTGGGTCGCGAAGCCGGTGTTCTGCACCTGCCAGTCACCCGCGGTGCGGGCGGCGAACCACTTCATGTCCGCCGACGAGCCGTAGTGGTAGTCGCCCGAGCCGTCGCCCTGCACCGCGCCGGTCGACTTGCCGTCGAAGCGACCCCGCTTGTTGTTGGCGTGGATGATCCACTCGCTGTCGGCGCAGATCGCCGGCATGCAGCCGCCGTTGAGCTTGAAGCGCTGACCCGCCAGGGGTCCCGAGAGGTGGGCCGCGTAGACCGAGCCGGACCAGCGCGCCGCGACGAAGGTGCCGTTCGGCGCGGCCATCACGAAGCGCTCGTGCTTCAGCCCGTCGGTGCCGTCGGGCCAGCGCTGGAAGATGTCGGCGACCTGCCGGTCGTTCGACAGCGCGCCGTTGGCATCGACGGTGACCGCGCGGACGGTGGAGTGCTTGGTGTTGTTCGACAGCGAGTAGTAGAGCGTCTTGGTGTCACCGTAGGAGTCGTCGCCCCAGCTCGGCCAGTAGGCGCCCTTGCCGGCGATCTGGATCGGCGTGGCGACGCCGCTGCCGTGCAGCTTGATGATCTGCACCGACCAGCACTCGAACTTGTGATAATCGTTGCCATCGAGGCTATCAGTGGCGCATGGCTCGCTTCGGGAGAAGGCCAGCCACTTGCCGTCGAACGAGATCTGGCCCTGGATGTCGCCGCCGCTGGGCCCCTTGTCGACCAGCTTCTTCTCCGAGGCGGAGATCTCTGCCTGGGTCATCCCCGGCTTGAGGGTCACCATGTGCAGCGTGCGGTCGAAGGTGTCGCCCTTGCTGTAGACAGCGAAGCCGTCGGGCAGCTGCTGGGCGCTGGCAGGCCCGGCCAGCGATGGCAGCACCTGCCCGAAAAGACAGAGAAAGCCACAGACCTTGGTGATGGATCCGGTCAAGGGCCGCCTCGTGCGCAAACAGCGTGCCGCATTCATGGAAGATCGGTGCACCGATCAGGGGCCTTTTTGCGCTGGCGGGGCGACATTTTTGGGCCATGAGCGATTTTCGGTGGCGGAGCGGCGTGCTCAGAAGGGGCAGGCCTGGGGATGGGTACCGGAGGGGTCCGCCTTGCCGTCGGTGCCGCAGTCGTAGAGCTGGTAGAAGTCGTCCCAGCCGCACTGGGGGCTGGCGGCGCAGTCGGCCACGAGCAAGACCCCGGCGCCGTCGCAGTAGTAGAGCACCCCGCCCCGGCAGCAGCCCTCGAAGTCCACCGGACCGCAGCCCTGGAGCGGGCCGTCAGTCGCGGGCAGACCATCGGGCAGGCCGTCGGGCGGCGGCGGGAAGATGTCGCCCACCGGTCCCAGGTCGGCGGGCGCGGCGTCGGTCGCCCCATCGACGGTCACTGCGTCGACCACGACCGCATCGCCTGCGGCGTCGATGGTGACCGCGTCGGCTGCGCCGTCGGTGGCCCCGTCGTCGGCGTTGGCACCGTCATCGACGATCGCCCCGTCTCCACCATCGATCAACAGATCGACTCCGGCGTCGGCGGGCAGGTCGACTCCGGTATCGGCGAGGGTGCCGTCGGGCGTGCCCGTGTCTGGTGCGATCGTGTCGGGCGCGATCGTGTCCGGTGCGATCGTGTCGGGTGCGCCGCTGTCCGGGACGAGGGCATCGACGGCGACGTCGCCGGCGGGGCCACTGTCGGTGGTGCCGCTGTCGCTTGAGCAGCCGGCGCCGAACGTGACCAGCAACGCGAGGCAGGGAATCGCACGGGTCATTGTCATCTTAGCCCTCCTGGTGCTCGTCGAGCAGGCGCCGCAGCACCGTCTGCAGGATGCCGCGATTGCGGTAGTAGTCGATCTCGATCGGGGTGTCGATGCGGCAGGTCAGCTCGAGCTGCCGCTGCTCGCCGCCGTCCGGGCTGCGGACCTCGACGGTCACGGGCTGGCCAGGCCGGAGCTGGTCGTCGACGCGGATCGAGAGCTGCTCCTCGCCGGTCAGTCCGAGGCTCGCGGCGTCCTCACCCGGCTTGAACTGCAGCGGCAGCACGCCGATCCCGACCAGGTTGCTGCGGTGGATCCGCTCGAACGAACGGGCGAGCACCGCCCGCACACCGAGCAGGTGGGTCCCCTTGGCCGCCCAGTCGCGGCTGCTCCCCATCCCGTAGTCGACCCCCGCGAGGATCACCGTCGGCGTGCCCGCCGCGCCGTAGCGCTGGGCCGCCTCGTAGATCGAGGTCACCTCGCCGGTGGGCAGGTGGGTGGTGTAGCCACCCTCGGTGCCCGGGGCCAGCTGGTTGCGCAGGCGAATGTTGGCGAAGGTCCCGCGGGTCATCACCCGATCGTTGCCGCGCCGGCTGCCGTAGGAGTTGAAGTCCGCCGGCTCGACGCCGTGGTCTCGCAGGTAGCTGGCCGCGGGGCTCTCCTGGGCGATGGCGCTGGCCGGGCTGATGTGGTCGGTGGTCACGCTGTCGCCGACCTTGACCAGCACCCGGGCGTCTTCGATCGGTCCGATCGGTGCCGGCTCGGCGGCGAGGTCGATGAAGAACGGTGGCTCCTGGATGTAGGTGCTCGCCTCGTCCCAGTCGTAGAGCTGGCCACCGGAGATCGGAATCTCGTTCCAGGCGGCGTTCGACTGCTCGATGCCGCGGTACTCGCTGAGGAAGACCTGGGGATCGCGGGCCTGGTCCAGGTGAGCGGCGATCTCCTTGCTCGTCGGCCAGATGTCACGCAGCCAGACGTCGCCGTCGTGGCCGCGGCCGATCGGCTCGCTGTCGAGGTCGATGTCGACCGTGCCGGCCAGGGCATAGGCGACCACCAGCGGGGGCGAGGCGAGGTAGTTGGCCCGGGTGTGAGGGTTGACGCGGCCCTCGAAGTTGCGGTTGCCCGAGAGCACCGCGGCCGCCACCAGGTCGCCCTCGACGATCGCCTGCTGCACCGGGGCGGGCAGCGGGCCGCTGTTGCCGATGCAGGTGGTGCAGCCGTAGCCGACGACGTGAAACCCGAGCTGCTCGAGGAAGGGGAGCAGGCCGGCGGCGTCGAGGTAGCGAGTGACGACCCGCGAGCCCGGCGCGAGCGAGGTCTTGACCTGCGGACCGACCGACAGGCCAGCCTCCACCGCTTTCTTGGCCAGCAGGCCGGCACCGAGCAGCACCGAAGGGTTGCTGGTGTTGGTGCAGCTGGTGATCGCCGCGATCACCACCGCGCCGTGGCCGATCTCGCACGGCGTGCTGCCGGCCGTGGCGACCGTGGCCCGGGCGTCGAGGCGGTCCTCGGTGACGGCAAAGCCGCGCTCGGCGGTGGGGGCGCGCATCGCGAGCCGGAAGCTCTGCTTCATCTCGGCGAGGGGCACGCGGTCCTGGGGTCGCTTCGGGCCGGCGAGGCTCGGTACCACGGCAGACAGCTCGAGCTCGAGGTTGTCGGCGAAGGTCGGGTCCGGGGTGTCGTCGCTGCGGAAGAGGCCCTGAGCGCGGGCGTAGCGCTCCACCAGGTCGACCTGGGCCGCCTCGCGGCCGGTGGCACGCATGTAGCGCAGCGCCTCGGCATCGAGCGGGAAGAAGCCCATCGTCGCGCCGTACTCTGGCGCCATGTTGGCGATCGTCGCCCGGTCGGGCAGGCTGAGGCTCGACAACCCCGCCCCGTAGAACTCGACGAACTTGCCGACCACCCCGTGGGCCCGCAGCAGCTCGGACACCGTCAGCGCGAGGTCGGTGGCGGTGGCCCCACCGGGCAGGGTGCCGGTGAGCCTGAGACCGATCACCGCCGGCGCGAGCAGGTAGATCGGCTGGCCGAGCATCACCGCCTCGGCTTCGATTCCGCCGACGCCCCAGCCGACGATGCCCAGTCCGTTGATCATCGTCGTGTGCGAGTCGGTCCCGACCAGCGAGTCGGGGTAGAGCATCCGCTGGCCGTCGACGTCGCGGCTGGCCACGGCGCTGGCGAGGTACTCGAGGTTGACCTGGTGCACGATGCCGCTCCCCGGCGGCACGACGCGGAAGTTGTCGAACGCTCGCTGGCCCCAGCGCAAGAAGCCGTAGCGCTCGCGGTTGCGCGAGAACTCGATCTTGGCATTGTTGGCCAGGGCCGCGGGACTGGCGAAGTGGTCGACCTGGACGCTGTGGTCGATCACCAGATCCACCGGCACCTGGGGGTTGATCCGCGCCGGGTCGCCGCCGAGGCGAGCCATCGCGCTGCGCAGGGCCGCGAGGTCGACCACGGCGGGCACGCCGGTGAAGTCCTGCAGCAGCACGCGGGCCGGCAGGAACGGGATCTCGACGGCTTCGGGCGGGCTCGCCGGATCGTAGCTGCAGAGCTTCTGGACGTCGGCCCGGGTCACCTCGCGGCCGTTCTCCTGGCGCAGCAGCGCCTCGAGCAGGACCTTGATCGACAGCGGTAGCCGCGCCACGTCGGCCAGGCCGTCGTCAGCGAGCTTGGCCAGCCGGAAGTAGGTGGCCTTCTCGCCGCCGGCGAGCTCGAGCTCGCCCCGGGCGCCGAATGAATCGAGAGCCTTGGTCGAGGGCATGCGTCTCTCCTGGTTGCGGCTGCGTCCGCGGCGAAAGATAGCCGACTCCGCTCGAGGCTGCCAGCTGGAGCTAGAGGTCCTCGGGTCGGTCGACATCTCGCAGCCGGTCGATCAGCGCGACGGTCAGGCCCGCTTCCTTCGCCCGGTCGAGGGTCTGATCTAGCACCGCGGCGGTGCTCCAGGCGACGCCGTCGAACAGCGACGGCAGCGGCTGACGTAGCCCGATCAGATAGTAGCCGCCGTCGGTGGCTGGGCCAAGCACCAGGTCGTGCCGGGCGAGCGCGTCGAAGGCCCGGGCGAGGTGGTCGGCGCGCAGATCCGGCAGGTCGGTGCCGATCAGCACGGTGGCGGCCACCCCCTCGGTGGCGGCGCGTACGAAGACCGCCAGCATCCGCTGGCCCAGGTCGCCATCATCCTGGGGCACGTACCGCAGGTCGTCACCAAGCCAGCGGCGCATCGCGTCGGAGTCGGCGCCAGCGAAGCAGACCTCCACCGCCATCGCCGGCAGCGCGAGGCCGCGGGCCTGGTCGATCACCTGGCGGGTCATCCGGTCGTGGAGGTCGGCGGCTCCTTGCTCGCCTAGCGCGGGGATCAGGCGTGTCTTGGCCAGACCGGCGACTGGGTAGCGGGTGAAGATCGAGAGCCGGCGGATCATCGCAGCGAAGCTCCGAGCCTGACGAAACGGTGAGGAAGCTAACACGGCTACGGTGGGCCAGGCCTTCGTGGTTCGTCTCAAGTCAACGGCTTCGTCGCTGGCCGAGGACCCGATCTGGCTCTCGCGGCCGTGATATCGTCCGGCGCATGTTTCGTGGCCGACGCGTGGCGCTGATCATCCCGGCCCTCGACGAGGAGCAGGCCCTCGGTCCGCTGCTAGCCACCGTCTCGTGCGAGCTCGTCGACCAGCTGATCGTCGTCGACAACGGCTCGCGCGACCGCACGGCGGAGGTTGCCCGGGCCGCCGGCGCCGAGGTGCTCGCCGAGCCGCGGCGCGGCTACGGCAGCGCCTGCCTGCGGGGGATCGCCGCCGCCCGTCGGTCGGGCGCCGAGCTGTTCGCATTCCTCGACGGGGACGGCAGCGACGACCCGGGCGAGCTGCCGCTGCTGCTGGCCCGCCTGGTCGACGAGCAGCACGACCTGGTGATCGGCTCGCGTGCCCTCGGCGAGCGGGAGCCCGGCGCGCTGACGCCGGTGCAGGCCTTTGGCAACGCGCTGACCTGCACCCTGGTCCGCTGGCTCTGGGGTGTGCGCT
>JAUVBO010000529.1 GCA_030591195.1 Pseudomonadota bacterium | reverse complement strand
GGTCGGCCGCCGGGTGTCGCCCGCGCCACGCAGGACGCCGCCAGCGATCATCCCCATCGCGTCGAAGACCTGAAACGCCGCGGCGAGCATGAACAGCACCCGCGCGATGCCGATCACCTCGGCGTCGCGGCTGAACAGGCCGGCGATCTGGCCGCCGAGGAGGAAAAAGATCGCCCCCATCGGCGCCATGAACCCGATCCCCAGCTTGAGCGAGGCGCTGGCCCGACGACCCGCCGCGTCCGGATCCCGCGCCCCGAGCGCCTGTCCGACCAAAGTCTGGGCCGCCACCGAGATCGCCACCCCGGGCATGAACGACAGGTGCAGCACCTGCAGCACGATGTTGTGCGCGGCAAGCTGAGCCTCGCCCAGCCGCGCAACGAAGGCGGTGAACACGGTCCAGGTGGCCATTTCACCCACCCAGCCGACACCGATCGGCAGCCCGACCTTGAGCAGCGAGCCCACCTGCCCGAGCCGCAGGTGCAGCGGCCAGCCGGTGCCGTAGGTCTCGCGCACCCGGCGACGCAAGAAAAGCCCCAGCAGCACCACCACGCCGACCGCGGTAGAGGCAACGGTGGCATAGGCGGCGCCGGCAGCGCCGAGCGCCGGCACGCCGAGGCCTCCAAAAACGAGCCAGTAGTTGAGCGGCACGTTGAGCGTCACCGTCAACAGGGCGACCTTCATCGGCGTCCGCGTGTCGCCGATGCCACGCATGAAGCTCTGCAGCGTCATCTCGAAGCAGAACAGCGGCGAGGCGCCGAGCACCCGGATCGTCGCGTAGGCGATGCTGATCCGGGTCACATCTTCGGAGGCACCGAACAGCTCGACGAGCCGCCCGAGCAGCGGCGCGCCCGAGACGATGACCACCGAGAAGCCGGCCGCGATCAGCAGCCCGTGCCAGGCGACCTGCCCACACTTGCGTCGCTCGACAGCTGCACCCAAGCCCTCGGCGGCGTCGAGCTTCTCGGCGGCGCCGAAGTGCTGGGCGACGAAGGTGTTGACCACCGTGAGCGTGCCGATGAACAGCGAGGCGTAGCTCCAGGCGACGATGCTCCCCAGGCCAACCGCCCCCTGGGCCGCGGTGCTGACCCACCCCATGAACAGGGTGTCCACCAGCCCCATCACGGTCTGGGCCAGCATCGAAAAGACCACGGGATAGGCCAGCAGCCAGACCTCGCGGGAGCTGCCCCGGGGTGGCGCTGGGCGGATCGGTTCGCACGAAGGGAGGACAGACATGGTTACCCGTCCGATCAATCACAGCGGACAGGCGTTCTACGCCTCGAGCACCGGGGAGGACACTGACCGGCCTCGGCCCGCCGCGGCACTATGGCTGCGCTCCACCGTTTGTCCACCCCTCCGGGTCGCTTTTACCGACCCCGCGATCCTGCTTGAGCCGGCGCCCGTAAGCTGCTAGCACGTCTTCGGGGAACCGCTGCTTCAGAGGATAAACGACCATGTCTGCCAACACCGCAGTCTTCAAGGCGATTCTGTACAGCGATGGCCGCTTCGTCGCCGCCATCGCTGCGATCCCCGAGGGCCAGGCGCGCTTCTTCATCGCCCAGCGTGGCGAGGACGCCGAGACCTTCATCGGCCGGGTCTCCGTGTGGGTCAAGGCCCAGGGCGCCGAGGGTCTCGAGATGGCCGAGCCGGACGTGCTGATGGAGGGCCTCGAGGCGAGCGAGGTGGTGATGCGCCTCAAACACAAGATGGGCGTGGGACGACAGGCCGACGCCCCCGAGTACGATGTCGAGAACCTGACCCTCGAGTGGGGCGACGCGATCGACAAGGCCTCCGTGAGCTAGCCGAAGCTTAGGATCCGGCGTCCCCCCAGAAGGCCTCGCCGCGGTAGACGTGGCGGCGGAGCTGGCCGCTGCCCTCGAGCTCGGCGAGCACCTCCCGGGTCCGCGCCGCCCCGAATCGCCGCTCCAGCCCCTCGAGCAGGTCGGCCTCGCGCATCGGGTGGCGACCGACGATCGACCGCACGATATCCACGATGTCCACCGCCTCCACCACGTCATCTCCATCGCCGTCCGCCCCGCCCAGCTCGAGCGACCCGGTCTCGGGCGCGACGACTTCGGCCACCTGGCCGAGGATCCGCACCGCCCGGGCCAGCGACGCCGAGTCGGGGACCTCGACCCAGCCCTCGGCCGGTGGCCGCGCGGCGACGTTGATGTGCACCTGATCGGGCGCGATCCGCTCGAGGGCATCGCGCAGCTGGGCCAGGCAGTCCGCGTCGTCGTTGAGCCCTGGCACCAGCATCACCTCGACCCACAGCCGCCCGGCCAGCTGCCGACGGAGCGCGACCATCCCGTCGATGATCGCCGCGATCTCGAGCCCCCCCAGGGGCCGGTTGATCCGGCGGAAGGTCGCCTGGTCGGCCGCGTCGAGGGTCGGCATCACCAGATCCGCCGACGCCAGCTCCTCGCGCACCTCCGGTCGATCGAGCAGCGAGCCGTTGGTAATCACCGCCACCGGCAGCGAAGGCCAGCGCCCCTTGACCTGGCGGATCAGCCAGCCGAGGCTGGCGCACAGCAGAGGCTCGCCCCGACCGACGAACGTCAGGTAGTCCACCCGCTCGGCCAGCCCGCCGGCGAGTCCCTGCTCGATCTGTCCCAGGATTCGCTCGGGCGGCACCAGGTCGCGGCGCTCGCCGCGCAGCGGCTGCGTCCGGCCGAGCTGGCAGTAGACGCAGTTGTAGTTGCAGACCTTCTGCGGAAACGGATCAACGCCGAGGGACTGGCCGAGACGCCGCGAGGGCACCGGCCCAAAAACATTGCGTGGGCTCTCTGGCGTGGGCATCATCGGTCTCCGCCAACGAGATCTGTATCGCAAATCGAGCCACCGGAGGCAAGACAGACCATGTCGATCCGAGCCAAGAGCTTCACCTACAAGAACCGGGTGTGCTGGCGCGAGGCCCGCATCGGCACCTGCACCGCCGCCGACGACAAGCCTCCGGTGGAGGTGGCCACGCCCCCCGAGTTCCGCGGCCACCCGGGCTGCTGGACCCCGGAGGACTTCTACGTCGCGGCGCTCAACGGCTGCCTGATGACCACCTTCCTCGCCGTGGCCCAGACCGAGGAGCTCGAGTTCATCTCCTTCGAGTGCGAGGCCGAGGGGATCCTCGAGCCCGGGCCGTCCAAGCAGCTGATGTTCACCCGGGTGGTGCTGCGGCCCACGCTGGAGCTCCCCGCCGACGAGGATCCGGACCTGGCCCAGGTCGTGCTCGAGCTAGCCGAGCAGCGCTGCCTGATCTCCAACTCGGTCAAGAGCGAGATCATCCTCGAGCCCACGATCACCTTGAAGGCTTGAGCCCGCCAACACGCGTGCGCCCCGCTCGGGCGCAGCGCCGCGTGCCTTGCGGACGGGCGCGCTCCTTGCTAAAGAAATCCCTCGACTCTCGAGGCAAGCGAAATGAATGAAGTTTACCAAACGGAAACCCTCGTATTGTTGGGCAACGAGGCGATCGGTCGTGGCCTGGTCGAGGCTGGCTGCCACGTGGTCACCTCCTATCCCGGCACACCGAGCTCCGAGATCTTGCCCGCCGTAGTGCGGTTCAAGCAGCGCGAGAAGCTACCGATCGTCACCCACTGGGCGGTCAACGAGAAGATCGCCTTCGACGAGGCCCTCGCCGCGGCCTATGCCGGCAAGCGGGCGGCGGTGATCATGAAGCAGGTCGGCCTCAACGTCGCGGCCGACTCGCTGATGAGCGCCGCCTACATCGGCGTCAAGGGCGGCTTCGTCGTCATCTCGGCCGACGACCCCGGCCCCCACTCGTCGCAGACCGAGCAGGACTCGCGCTTCTACTCGCTGTTCGCCAAGATCCCCGCCTTCGATCCGGCAGACGCCGTGGAGGCCAAGGAGATGCTCCAGGCGGCCTTCGAGCTGTCCGAACGCCACGAGATCCCGGTGATGCTCCGGCCGTCGATCCGGGTCTGTCACGCGCGGATGGACGTGGTGCTGGCGCAGCCGCGCTGGGAGCCGCGCCAGGCGGCCTTCAAGAAGGACCCCCACCGCTGGGCCGCCACGCCGAAGTTCCGCTACCAGCTGCACTGCCAGCTTAACGACAAGCTGGCGCGAATCCGCGCCGAGTTCGAGCAGGC
>JAUVBO010000887.1 GCA_030591195.1 Pseudomonadota bacterium | reverse complement strand
GGCCGGACGTCGACAAGACGCTGCGCCTCGACGCCGGGCGGATCCTCGTTGGTGCGGCACCCAGCTGCGATCTGGTGCTCACCGACTCGACCGTGTCGTCGACCCACGCCGAGCTGGCGCCGTTGCCCGACGGCGTGCGTGTCCGCGACCTGGGCTCGACCAACGGGGTGACCTACCTCGGCTCGCGGATCACCGAGGCCGTGCTCAACCCGGGGTCGGTCGTCTGCTTCGGTGAGACGACCGTGGCGTTGGTGCCGCCAAGCCGCGGGAACGTCGAGCCTGCTGCTCCCGGCGAGTATGGCGAGATCGTCGCCCACAGCCCGCGGATGCGCGACGTCGTCGCCTGGCTGCGGCAGCTGGAAAAGACCGACGCCACGGTGTTGATCGAGGGGGAGACCGGCACCGGCAAGAGTCTGGTGGCCAAGACGATCCACGAGGCATCGAGCCGCAGCGGCGGCCCGCTGATGGTCGTCGACTGCGGTCAGGTCAGCCAGGATCTGCTGCAGAGCGAGCTCTTCGGGCACCGGCGGGGCTCCTTCACCGGCGCCGTGGACGACCGGAAGGGAGCGCTGCAGGCGGCTGCCGGCGGGACTCTGCTCCTCGATGAGATCGGCGAGATGCCTCTCGATGGTCAGCCGGTGCTGCTGCGCTTTCTCGAGACGGGTGAGGTCCGCCCGGTCGGCGAGCGTGACTTTGTCAAGGTCGACACCCGGGTCATCGCAGCGACCAATCGTGACATCGACGAGCAGGTCGAGCAGGGACGGTTTCGCCGTGATCTGTTCTACCGGCTGAGCGTCGTCCGCCTCGAGTTGCCGTCCCTGCGCCAGTGTCCCGAGGACATCGTCCCGTTGGCCCGGCAGCTGCTCGCCCAGCTGGGCGGTTCGCAGGAGTTATCTCCGTCGGTGCTCGCGACGCTGCAGAGCTACCCGTGGCCCGGAAATGGGCGACAGCTGCGCAACGCGCTGACCCGGTTTTCGGCGCTGGGGACCCTGTTCGACGAGCCCTCCCCGCGCTCCCAGGACGACGACACCGGCAGCTACCACGAGGCGAAGAAGCAGCTGCTTCAGCAGTTCGAGCGCCGCTACTTGCAGGAGCTGATTGTCCAGAACCGGGGCAACCTCTCGGCGGCTGCTCGCGAGAGCGGGCTGGTGCGCCACCACCTGCGAGCGTTGCTGAAGAAACACGGCATCGACCCCGCACGATACCGCTGAAGCCGAGCCCACGGGGCCGCCAGCCAGTGGGTACGCCGGTCTTGGGACTGCAGCGCTGGTCAGAAGTGGCGCGCGACCCCGCCCGGCGCCGGGCGCAGGCGGGCTGCTCGGGGGCGCTCGGTACCCCGGGGGCGGGCCGGGCGGGTCAGCCAGAGCACCAGCGCGCCCGCGGCGGCAGCCGCTCCGACCCCCCACAGGACGTAGGCTGCCGTGCCGAAGCTCCGCCGTCGTGACTCGTCGCTGGCCAGCTCGCCGTCGTAGTAGCGGTCCCCAGGAGCGGCGGCGTCCTCGAGGCGGTCGGCGGCGCCTCGGGCTGCGACCCCGAAGGCCGTGCCGGCGATCAGGGCAGCGGCGCCGCCCGCCACCAGGCTCCACCCTGCCAGTGAGCGCCACGCGCTGACGGGCCTGACCGTCGGCCGAGGCCGGCTCAGGGCCAGCCAGGGCCCGGGCGCGGCGCTGGCGAGATCGATCACTCGGATCTCGATCGCGTCGCCCCGACCGCGCCAGACCAGGGCCGTCGCGTGCCCGCGGCGGGCCAGCGCCACGAGTGTCTCCCGGGCCGGCCGTGAGGAGAGGTCGACGTCGACGAGCTGGGCGGCGATCACGCGTCGCTGCCCCGCCCGTCCGACGAAGGTCGACCAGGCGCGCCGCTGGGGGTTGGCCACGCGGACCATGGCCACGCCGGCCAGCGTTACCTCGACCTGGCGATCCTTGCCGAGGCGCTCGCAGTTGACCTGGAAGGTGCTCCCCTCCCGATCGCTCTGGAGCCGGACCTGTACCGGCGGCGGCTGGGGTAGCTGCCGGGCGAAGGCGACGAAGGGCGGGGGATAGCGCGTGGGATCCAGCGGCGCTGGCGAGAGGCGCGCGGCCGGCACCAGCGCCGTGGCGGCCAGGGCCCTGTCGTGCAGCTGCCAGTGGGCGTAGGCCAGGTCGCGCATCACGACCTGGGCCTCGAGGCAGCTCCCGGGCAGGTGCTGGGTGGCGGCGTAGCCGGCGAGGCTGGCCGTGAGCTGGGCGATGGCTCGGCGGCGCTCGAGGTGGCCGAGCAGCGCCCATCCCTCGCGGGCGCGGCGCTGCGCCGCCTCGAGGCGTCGGTGGTCCTGCTGGCGCTCGATCTCGGCCAGGATCGCGGCCCGGGAGACGCTCCTCGGGCGGAGCTGCGTGAACCGCGGATCGATCCGTAGTCGGCGGCGCAGCGCGTCGAGCTGGCCGGCGCCGTCGCCATCGCCGACGTGCAGCACCAGCGCTGGGCTCGTGCCGCCGGCGGCCGGCGCGGCACGCGCTGGCCAGCAGGCCAAGACCACCACCGCCGCCAGCCAGCTGGCGGCGACTCGGGCGCGGCGGAGGCGCGAGCGACGGAGTCGGGCGGGTGGCTCGGGTCTAGTGGGCGAGGCCAGGGCGACGATCATCTGCTCATCGAAGGATCACCCGGCCGACGGCGAACTTGAAGAACGCCGAGAGGGCGGCGTGCCGGAGGCAGTCGTTGAGGTTGACCGTGCCGCCGGCGACGTCCGAGCAGCCGACGACGAAGTGCTGGGCGTCACTGATCAGCGTGTAGGGCGGCCCGGCGCCAGCGGGCAGCACGTTGGGATCCAGGGTGTCGGGCTGGGTCGGCGCGACGACCTGGCCGAGGAGGAAGTTGTCACAGCCGGTGACCAGCGCGTCGAGCATCGAGTTGCCCGCGCTGAACTCCTCGTCGCAGG
>JAUVBO010000698.1 GCA_030591195.1 Pseudomonadota bacterium | reverse complement strand
GTTTTGGGTGGTGGCAACGTGGCGATGGACTCGGCGCGTACCGCCCTGCGGCTCGGCGCCGAGGTGACGGTGGTCTACCGCCGGGCGCGCCAGCAGATGCCCGGCCGCGATGAGGAGATCCACCACGCCGAGGAGGAGGGGGTCCAGTTCAAGCTGCTGAACAACCCGCTCCGGATCCTCGGCGACGACAAGCACCGCGTGGTCGGCATGGAGTGTATCAAGATGGAGCTCGGCGAGCCCGACGCCTCGGGCCGTCAACGACCCGTGCCGATCGAGGGCTCGGAGTTCGTGATCGAGCTCGACACGGTGGTCGTCGCGATCGGCAACAAGCCCAACCCGCTGGTGCCCCAGACCACGCCCGAGCTCGAGACCACGCGGTGGGGCACGTTGGTCGTCGACGAGAACACCATGGCGACCGGGATCCCCGGCGTCTTCGCCGGTGGTGACATCGTCTCCGGGGCCGCGACAGTGATCCTCGCCATGGGCCAGGGCCGCATCGCCGCCCGCTCGATCCACGCCTACCTCAACGGCGAGCCCCTGCCCGGCTCCGAGGAGGCCAAGGCGATCGAGGAGGCCAAGGCCGCCGCCAACAAGGCCGCTGCCGACAAGGCCGCTGCCGACAAGGCCGCCACCGCGAGCTGATCCCGCCGCCGACTATTGCCCCGATTCCGGGACGATAGTCGGCGACTGACTCCTACCGCCCCTCAACGGCCGACCATTAACTGGTTGAGCCCGTACCCGAGTCCGAGACGATACTCGCGAGTGAACCCCGTCACGGCCGAGTATTGACCCGATTTCGGGACGATACCGGCGAGTGAACAACTACACGGCCGAGTATTGACACCGGTTTCGCGGCTCCGACGCAACATTCGCAACGCGCTCCCGATAAGCGGGTCAAGCAACAGATACCTGGAGAGGGGAGCTGCGGTGAGAGACGAACGAAGAGGGACCGTTCACGGATGCTGGCACCTGACCTTCGCAACCAAGGGGCGTCAGGTGCCCTTCCCCGATGAGACGCGGCGTCGGCTGGCGATCCACCAGCTCGTGGCAGTCGCCGGCGACGAGCTGGTGCTCTTCTGCCTCGTCGATGATCACTTCCACGTGGTCGTGCTATGCACCCGCAGGCGGGCGGGCATCATCGCCCGCGCCCTGGCCCGTACGCTGGCGCCGATCGCCGTCGCGCCACTACGACTCGGCGACAACCGGCCAGTGGAGACCCGGTCCCACGTGACGTGGCTGGTGCGGTATCTGCTCGAGCAAGTGTTGCATCACAAGATCCAGGGCACTCACCCCGCGCTATGGACGGGGTCTTGTTTCCAAGACCTAGTCGGTGCTCGCGTGATCGGCGGATGCCGCCTGCGGCTCTGGGATGTGCTGCCGCGTCTTCCCCTCTCGACCGTCTGCCGCTACGTCCAGTTGTCCCCAGACGAGATAGCGCCGATCGGCGATCAACGCTTGCGAGCCGCGGGCGTCGCCCGCCTAGCGGCCGCGGCCAGCGCCGCGCTCGCCGTGCCACCGGATCTCCGCGGCAAGGAGCCGGCAGTCATGCTCGGCAAGCGGGCCGTGTCCCAGCTGAGCAGAGCCGCCGGTATCCCGAGGACCGAAGTGGCCTGGGCGCTCGGGGTAACGGTCCGGACGGTCACCCGACTGTTCGATCCATTGGTCGAGCCCGCCGTGATGCGGGCCGTGAGGATCCGCCTCACTCTGGAAGATGTCGTGCGGTCCCGGCACCAGCACACCGACGCCCGACATGTCGATACTGACGAGTGAACCCCTTCACGGCCGACTATTGACCCGATTCCGGGACGATACTGACGAGTGAACCCCTTCACGGCCGACTATTGACCCGATTCCGGGACGATACTGGCGAGTGAATCCCTTCACGGCCGACTATTGACCATCGGTCGGGGTTCCGCCCCCCCTCGCCGATCGGGTCTCCGGGGAGTCTCAGTTGCAGGGCGCGTTGGGGTAGCCAGGGGCGCAGATGAACGCCATGCCCGCGTCCTGGCACCCGCTGCCCACTGGACATGGATCGGGCGAGCACGGGTCGCAGACCTTGGTGCAGAAGCGCTCCCCGGTGTGGGTGTTGCCGGCGCAGAACCCGTACTTGCACTGCTCGTTGTAGACGCAGGGATCACCGACATCGCCGCTGGTCGTCGTCGGCCCGTCGAGCGCTTGGGCCTCGCTGTCCGCCGGCAGGCCGAGGTCCTTCGGCTGGCCCTGATCGCTCTGGGTCGAAGCGCCATCCACCGACCGATCGATGTCGGTCGTCGCGTCGACCAGCACCAGGCCCGCATCGTAGCGGTAGCCGTCACCGCCGCCCGATCCGTCCGGGAGCCCGCCCGACTCACCAGGACACCCGTTGACCAGGACGAGCATCGCCAACACCGCCGTTCGTGCGTCGATCGAACTTCGCATCCCTCGACTATACCGTAGTCAGTCCCAGCTGCGGAGCTCGCCGACGACGGCCGAATACCGGCGGAGGATCCGCTCGCGCTCGAGGCTGAAGAGGACCATCGCCGCCACCAGCGCCAGGCCCAGCAGGGTCAGAAACAGCGCCCCGAGAGGGCGCCGCTCGAGACCGTAGCGGAGCATGTTGAGCAGCAGGTCGGCGACGAGGAAGCCCCCGCCAACGAGCACGTAGCTGCGGCTCTGCAGCGCCACGCCGGCGACCATCCCGGCGACGCAGAGCCCCGGCACCACGACCAGCGCCTGCAGCGGCGTCACCCCGGCGAGGGCCTTGGCGGTGCAGAAGGCGTAGACCGAAAAGAGCACCAGGCCGCGCAGCGACCGACCCGGGCGCTCCCCCAACTCGTCGCGGTAGATCTGGATCAACACCAGCAGCGTCAGGCCCACCGGCACCAGGTAGAGCTGGGCGTCTGACCAGCCGAGGGCCGACCAGCCGGCGAAGAGTGTCGCGTTGCCGAACCCGAGCGACAGGGCGCGCGCCGCCCGGCTGCCGAGGGCCCGGGCGACCACGCCGTAGTGCACGCCGACCAGCAGCAAGAAGAGGCTGGCCGCGGCCGCCGAGAGCTGGGCCGCCACCAGCGGGGTGGCGACCAGCGGTCCGATCACGATCAACGTCAGCAGCGCCCGCCTGCGACCGACCTCCTCCTCGCCGAGGAGCTCGTGTCTCGCGAGCATCAACCCGAGCTGTCCGCCGCCGACCACCACCAGCACGTCGATCCACGGGCCGAGCTGTGACAGGCCGGTGAGGACCCGCGCGGCGACGTAGAGCACCACGGCCATCGCCAGCGCGACGTGCAGCGGCCACTCGATCGACCGGCGCCGACCCAGCAGCCAGAGAGACGCGGCCGCCGTCGCGAGCGAGACCAGGCCGAGGACCCGCGCGAAGCCCGGCAGTGGCCGGGCCAACACCAGGCCAGCCAGCGCCAGCGCGCCAGCGGCGATCAGGTCGATCCCACCGACCCGAGCGACCCAGCGTGCCGAGCGCCGGCCGAGCGCCGCGT
>JAUVBO010000858.1 GCA_030591195.1 Pseudomonadota bacterium | reverse complement strand
CACCAACGGGATGCGGCTCTGCAACAAGGCCGGGGCGATGGTCCGGCTGCCGCTGATCGGGATCAACGTCGCCGGCCCCTTCGCTGCTTGCGAGCTGTACGAGGTGAAGAACGGCGCGGTGTTCTACGCCCAGGCGATGGCGCGCCTGCGAGGCTCGGACGGCCAGCTGACCAACACGCCGAAGGCTCATCTGCGGTTGAAGACCGAGAACATGCCGGCGTGGATGTCGGCGGTGGTCAAGGCCGTCGGACCCGGAGCGGTGCTCCAGTTACTGACCGGGATCGACGGTCTCACCGAACACCCGACGGCCCAGGCGGTCAACCGGCTGATGTTCATGCCGGTGTTTCCCGACACGCTGGCCGCGGCCCAGGATCCGCCGACGGACATCGACGGCCACACGGTCGCCAGCTACCACCGGGGGTCGCTGCTCAGCTGGGAGGTGCGTCACCCGGGGATGGCCTGCACCGCCGAGGCGCCGTGCACCTTCCTCGACGCGTTCGCTCCGATCGCCCAGGCCTTCGCCGACCACAACGCGGAGCCGGAGTTGATCGACCTGTTCAGTATCCTCCACCGGCACTGGGCGAGCCGCAGCAACGACCGGCACCAGTTCGACAACCCGTCGGCGCCGAACTTCAGTCAGGGCAGCGGCGCGGTGAGCTACGAGCCGTTGCTGGTGGCGATCTTCGCCGACAAGGAGCTGTATGACGGCCTGGTCGAGCTGGCCACGGCCCTGGTGCCGCTGAAGCTCTCCAGTGGACGCGGCGCGCTCGAGGTGCTGGCCGGCGCTGCAGCGTTCTTGATCGATCCGCTGCGCTCGCCGGGGCTGCGCTACCGCAACGGGAGCGAGCACAGCACCACCAGCGACGGCAAGCAGCGGGTCGCCGGAGGCGTCTCGCCGTTCTATCTGATCGCCGACGCCCTGGCGGAGAAGAACCGCGTGCTCGCGGCAGCGGGGGACAGCCCCGCGGCAGCCTCCTGGCGCAAGGGGGCCGACGGCGTGATCGACGTCTTCCTCGAGGTCGCGGGCACCGGCGCTGACGCACGGTTCAACAACCCCCGGGTGAGCGCAGTGGTGCGTCAGTTGGTCGGCTTCCTCCGCCAGCGGCTGGCGGTCCACAGCGCTCAAGGTGATCTGACGCGATGGGTTGGCGAGGAGCTTCCCGCGGATCTCGAGCGGCTGGTGGCCAGCCCGGTCACCGCTGCCGGGTCCGACCTGATCGGCGAGATCCACCGAAGCCCCGGGGCGGTCAAGGAGCTCAACTCACTGTTCGCCTACCTCGTCGACGAGCTGAAGATGCCCGACACCTTCGCCTCCACGCTGACGGCGGTGGCCGATCTGCTGCAGCTGGCGCTCGACGACGTCGACCTGTTGCCGCTGGCGCACCTGGTGGGCGACGCGCTCGAGCCGGAGCTCGGGCTGGTCGACGCTGCGGTCTCGTTTCTCCAGCCAGCGCTGGTGGCCGACGACCAGGGGGTGCTGTCGAAGGTGCTCGCCAACGCGTACCAGGAGCAGGCGCCAGCTCGCTCCCCGGTGCAGACCTTGTTCGACCTGGCGAGCGAGCTCCACCGGGTCGCCCCCGGAAGCCGGGGGCTCTACCAGCCGGAGGACTTCGTCGCCGTGTTCGCCGAGGCGCGCGACTTCCTCGCCAATCAGGACACCGGCCTGCAGAGCTTCTTCGGGATGGTGAAGAACCGGTGCGGGGGGCCGTGCGCGACGAACGACAGGTAGCCGTCCAGGGGACGATCCTGATCCTGACCCTGCTGGTGGCATCACCCGCGGCGGCAGGCGGGTTCTTCCTTCCCGCTCACGGGACCCGCGGCCTCGCGCGTGGCGGCGCGATGATCGCCGGCGGCGACGACCCGGGGGGGATCTGGTACAACCCGGCGAACATCGGCGGGCTCGAGGGGTTTCACGTGCTGGTGGACGCCTCGCTGGTGCTGCTGCGGATGGACTACACGCGCGTGGACTCGGGGGGCAACCTGCTCCCGATGGTCTCCAATCACGGAAGCCTGCTGCCGATCCCGACGATCGGGCTGGCCACCTCGGTGCTCGACAGGCGGCTCAGCTTTGGCTTCTCTTTCAGCGCGCCCTACTCGCCGCTGCCGGCCTACCCCCGGCCCAACTACGGCGCCTGCGCGAACATCGACCAGCCGGTGGACTGCATCGACACGGTGCACGTCGACTCCCCCCAGCGCTACTCGCTCGTCAACCTGGACGGGACCCTGTTCCTGCAGCTCGACCTCGCCGTGGCCTACCGCCCGATCCCGCAGATCACCATCGGCGTCTCGCTGCAGAACCTCTTCGCCAACTTCGTCTCACTGCAGTCGATCTCCAGCGACAACGGCGTGCTGGCCAGCGGGCCCGAGGATCCGGACTTCGATTCGCTGTCACAGACCAGCTTGACGGACATGTTCAACCCGTCGGCCAAGTTCGGCGTGATCGTCGAGCCCCATCCGATGGTCCGGCTCGGCGCCTCGCTGCAGCTGCCGTTTTGGATCAGCGGTGACGCCGAGATCAAGGTCCAGCTGCCGGTGAGCCCGCTCTACGAGAAGTCCTCCGTGGTGGGCAACAGCGCCGACCTGTCGATCACCTTCCCGCTGACCCTGCGGCTGGGGGTCGAGGTCCGCCCGGTGGAAGGGCTGCGGATGGAGCTGGGCTTCGACTGGGCCCAGTGGTCGGTGCTGGACGCCCTGGCCGTGGACCCGAAAGATATCTACATCCTCAACATCCCCTCGATCGATCGCTTCAAGGTCCCGACGCAGAAGATCACGCTCAACTTCCAGGATACCTTCGTGATCCGGCTGGGGGGTGAGTACTTCTTCAAGCGCCTGCCGTTGATCCTCCGCGCCGGCTACATCTTTGAGCACGGCGCGGTGGAGGATGTCTACGCCTCGGTGCTGGCGATGGACGCCGACAAGCACGTCTTCTCCGTCGGGCTGGGGTATGTCCTGTTCGGCTACCGCCTCGATCTGCTCTACGCCTACCAGCTCACCCCGCAGCGCGAT
>JAUVBO010000844.1 GCA_030591195.1 Pseudomonadota bacterium | reverse complement strand
GACGATCCGCAGCGGCAGGCCGGCGGCGTCAGTCTTCTTGTGCGCGAAGTCCAGCGCCTTGAGCATCTCGCTGTTGATGTAGACCGAGACGGCGGTTGGTGGGCGGCGGCGGCGACGCACCGACAGGGCCAGGACCCGCTTGAGGTCCATGCCCTTGACGTACTCCATCGCGATGAAGTAGCGGCCGTTGTCCTCGCCGAAGTCGAGCACCTGGACCACGTTCGGGTGATCCAGCTGGGCCATGATCTTGGCCTCGGTGATGAACATGTCGACGAACTCGGACTTGCCGGCCAGCTCGGGCAGGAGGCACTTGAGCACCAGGGTCTTCTCGAACCCGTGGATGCTGCAGTAGCGCGCCTTGAAGACCTCGGCCATCCCGCCGCTGCCGAGCCGCTCGATAAGCTCGTAACGACCGATTTTCTGGGGCAAAGTCATCTGCCGCTGAGGCTATCACAGCGAGCCAGAAACCAAAAATGCTCCGCCCCAGGGTCGAGGCGCCCGAGCCGAAGCAGGGGGTGCGTCCCGCCGCGCCATCGGGCCCAAGAGCAACTCGATGGCTCAGAGCGATGGCTCAGAGGACAGCCTTGTAGCGATCGCACAGGGTCTTGATCACCTTGACCCGGGCCGAGCGCTTGTCGTTGGCCTCGACCAGGGTCCAGGGCGCGATGCGAGTGCTGGTACGCTCGACCATGTCGTTGACCGCCGCCTCGTAGTCGTCCCACCTCTCGCGGTTGCGCCAGTCCTCGTCAGTGATCTTCCAGCGCTTGAAGGGCGTCTGCTGGCGTGCCTCGAACCGGGCCAACTGCTCCTCCTTGGTGATGTGCAGCCAGTACTTGACCAGCACGATGCCGTGCTCGGTCAGCTCCTCCTCGAAGCGATTCATCTCGGCGTAGGACCGCCGCCACTCCTTTTCGCTGGCGAAGCCCTCGACGCGCTCGACGAGCACCCGACCGTACCAGCTGCGGTCGAAGATCGTCACCCGGCCAGCGCGCGCGATGTGACGCCAGAAGCGCCAGAGGTAGTGGTGGGCGCGCTCCTCGTCGGTGGGCGCGGCGATCGGAATCACCTGATAGTCGCGCGCGTCGAGCGCCGAGACCAGCCGGCGAATCGCGCCGCCCTTGCCACCGGCGTCCCAGCCCTCGAAGACCAGGATCGTCGAGATCCCCTGCTGCTTCGCCTTGCGGTAGAGCTTGTTCAGCTGCCCTCGACGCTTGTCGAGCTCCCGCTCGTAGACCTTCTTCGGCAGCTTCTGCGTCATGTCCAGCGCGTCGAGGATCGACGGCTGGGCCGGCACCGCCGTCGACTCGACCAACGACGCCGACGCGAGCTCCGCCGACGCGGAAGCCTCGCCGATCGGGCTCGGCTTCTTCTCGTCGGCGGCTGCCGCGCGCACCTTGCGCCGCAGGTCGGCGGCCTCGAGGTGCTTGGTGATCGCGTCACGCAGCATCGTCGCCACCGTGAGGAAACGATAGCGCGGGTCGGCCCCCTCGACGATCGCCCACGGCGCATCGCCGGTGCTAGTGCGCATCAGCGCGCGCTCGGCGGTGGCGATGAACCGATCGTAGAGCCGGAAGTGAGACCAATCGGTCTTGGTCACCCGCCAGCGCTGCAGCGGGTCCTTCTCGAGCGCCTCGAAGCGCTTGCGCTGGGCCTTCTGGCCGAGGTGCATCCAGAACTTGAGGATCAGCGCGCCGTCGTCGGCCAGCGCCTGCTCGAAGGCGCAGATCTGGTCGATCCGCTCGTCGAACCGCGCGCGGTTGATCTCGCGGTTGACCCGGTCGAGCACCGCCCGCGAGTACCACGCGCTGAGGAAGAAGCCGATCTTGCCGCGGGGCGGCAGGTCGCGCCAGTAGCGCCAGTACTCCGGACGCTCGCGCTCCTCGTCGGAGGGCGCGCCGTAGGCCTGGGTTACCAGGTGGCGCGGATCGAGCCAGCTCTGCAGCTCGTTGATCGTCCCGCCCTTGCCCGCGCCGTCGACGCCGGCGAAGTAGACCAGCACCGGAAAGTCGGCCTCGCGGAGCCGGCGCTGCGCCTCGAGCAGCTCGATCCGCAGGGTCGGCGCGATCGCCTCGAACTCCTTCTTCGAAACCTTTCGTCCTAGCTCGGCTGCCTCGAACACGTTGCCTCCGCTGCAAAGGGAAATTGAGGATAGAAGACAACCGCCGAAGAATAAAGAGCCGCGGGGAGCTGATCGGGTCGAAAGCTCCTGAGACCGTCGCGGGATCAGATGTCGAGCTGGTAGCCGATGGTCAGGGCGAGCAGGTGGGCGTGGGCGCGGTACTTGCCGACCAGCGGGGCGGTGTCGGCGGTCTTCTTCTCGCCGGTCATCAGCCACAGGTAGGCCAGGTCGACGTAGAGCCCGCCGACCTTGTAGCCAGCGCCAACGGCGATCTCGTAGCGGTCAGCATCGGGGAGCTCGGGCGAGACGGTGGTGGCGGGCACCGGGCTCTGGTCGTAGACCAGGCCGAGCCGCAGCGGCACGCTCGGGGTGACCAGGTACTCGGCGCCCAGGCGGACCGAGAGCGTGTTGTGCCAGTCCTTCGGGGCGGCGCTCGAGAGGTCCGTGTTCGCGGTGCCGTCGGCGTTGAGGAAGGTGATCGCCAGCTCCTGGTAGGAGCTCCAGGTGGTGAAGTCGGCCACCAGACCCACCGTCAGCCCCTCGATCGGAAACGCCGCCACGCCGACCGAAAAGACGTGGGGGAGCTGGATCTCGGCGCGTCCCTTGGAGTCGACGAGCTGGGCGCGCAACCCGGTCGGAACGTTGGTGAAGACGCCGTTGCCCTCGAAGGCGAGCGTGACCCCGCCGCGGTAGGCGAAGCCGACGTTGAGCAGCCGTGGCACCGCCTTGACCAGCAGCCCACCCGTGGCGCTGAAGCCGAGGTCCCCGGCGCCGAGCTCGATGCCAACGTCGTCCTCGACGCTGTCCGACAGGGTGACCGCGCGCCTGAGCAGCACCGCGCCCTTGACGATCGACAGCCCCCCGCCGAGCAGCACCCGCTGGTGCAGCTTGACCGCCAGCGAGGGGGTCAGGTAGGCCGTCT
>JAUVBO010000439.1 GCA_030591195.1 Pseudomonadota bacterium | reverse complement strand
TGGGCCATCAGGTAGGTGCCGGTCCACTCCGCCGAGTCCACCGTGCCGACGTGCGCCGACACCGTGGTCAGGCTAGCGTCGGTGAAGAAGGTGTCGGAGACATAGCCGTTGACCATGTGGAAGCGCCTGATCCACCCGTCGTGATCGCGGGAGCGGTCGTGCATCCCCGCGCCGATCCCGTCGACGAACCCGCCCGCGTCGACCGAGTAGCGCTGGCAGCTCTCGGTCTTGCCGCCGACGGACCGTTGCTCGCCGTAGGCGCACTCGTCGAGACAGGCCGGCTGGCACCGATCGCTCAGGCAGTACTGAAGCGGGGCGCAGGCCTCGTCGACCCAGGTCGGCTGGCCGCCGACCTCCTGGCAGACACGCTGGTGGCTGATGCCAGCGCAGATCCGCGCCCCGGGCTGACAGACCCCGGGCGGCGGCGGCGGCAACATCCCTTGATCGACGCCCGGCCCCGACCCGTCTGGACGAGATCCGTCCGGGGTCGCCGGCCGGGTGCCATCGGCGATCGGACCGGCCGCGTCGGTGACGGTCGTCACGCCATCGGCGCTGGCGGGCTGACCGCTGTTAGAGCAAGCGCCCAGACCCACTGCCAGCGAGAGGGCCAGCCAGGCGGCGCGCTCGAGATCCATCGTCGTTGCCATCGCGTCCTCCAGCAGGTCGTCGCAGCAGGCGAGACCTGGACGCGAGTCTAAGCAAGAAGAGGACCACCGACGGTTGCCTGGATTGCTCGCCAGCGGCGCACCTGGGCTTGCGCGATCACCGACATTTCTTGCGTCGATCGAAACCAGCTACCACCGGATCCGCCACTCGTCGAGCCGGACGAGCGCCCCCGCGGACCAGGTACCATCGACAGCGAGCTCGTACAGGCCGCGCACGACTGTCTCGTACGACACCGGGACGTCGCTGTCGTTGAGCGCCCGCACCGGGACCTCGTAGACGTGATACGCGTCGTCGGTCGGCACCGGCCAGTAGCCGAACTCGGTGAGCAGGCCCTCGTGGTCGGCCGCGGTGCCAAACCAGACCCGCAGCCGGGTCTGCCAGGGCACCGTCGAGTTGCTGGCGAGGGCGACCTCGAAGAACGCGGTGGTCTCGAAGCTCTGACGGTCGATCGGGTCGAGAGCGATCCGCAGATCCTGCCGCCGAAGGATCTCGTAGCACGGTGGCTCAGCGCAGGCGGCGACCCATTCGTAATGGTGGGTACCGCTGTAGGGCGCGCGGGTGGAGCGCACCAGGTCCCCCGGGATCGAGTAGCCCTCGGTCTGCTCGTCGGCGAAGATCACGATCTCGCGCGACGGCACGGCGGTCGTGCGCGCCTCGACGACGGCGGTTGCCGCTCGACGCCCCTCGGTGTCGAGCGCCACCAGCTGACCGAAATAGGTCGTGGCGGGCACCAGCTGGCCTGTCATCGCCCGGCCCGCTCGCTCGAGCCCGGCAGCGGCATCCAGGCTGAGCTCGTAGCGCTCGATCCGCACCGAGCTACCGACGCGCGCGACGACCTCACCTGCCGTCTCGGCGATCACCAGCTCGAAGGCTGCCAGGTCTCCCGCGACGCCATCGGCCCGCCAGGTCCAGTACACCCAGTGCGGCGTCGACCAGCCGACCTCGAGCGCCGAGACCCCCACGGCACCGGGCGCACCAGCGTCGCCCTGCGCGACGGCGTCTCCTGGCGCATCCGCCACCGTCGAGTCCCCGGCGTCCGCCGACAGGGGTGCGAAGGACCCCGCCCTCACACACCCCGCCAGCGCCACGACGGGCAACAACCAACCAATCGAGCGTCGATGTCGTATCAACGACGTCACGGCACCTCCGGCCTGCTGAGATACTGCATCATGTTACCCTTAAAAGAGGCTACAGACCCTGGCGCGAGGAGATCGGAATGCGACGCTGGCGGATGACCGTGGGGGGTGTGGCCCTCGCCGCGATGGTTTCCTGTGACGCCACGCTGAGCCGCGAGCTTGGCGACGACGCCGGCATCCGAGACGCTGGCAGCAGCGGCGACGGCGTGGCCACCGACGGCACGCCCGCTTCAGACGCACGGCCAACGCCTGACGGGCCACCGCTCCCGCCGCCTGACGGGCCACCGCTCCCGCCGCCTGACGGGCCACCGCCCCCGCCGCCTGACGGGCCACCGCCCCCGCCGCCAGACGGGCCGCCGCCCCCGCCACCAGACGGGCCACCGCCCCCGCCGCCGACGGCTTGCACCTCCGAGGGAGGGACGAGCCCGGTGGCCGCGCCGGTGCACGTCAAGAACATCAAGTGGACCGGCACCTCGTGGTTCGCCTCACCGGCGATCGTCGATCTCGACGGTGATGGGGACCAGGAACTGGTCGGCGCGTTCTACGATCTCTACGTCTGGGACGCCGCGGGCACGGAGCTGGCCAAGGCGGCCTCCGGCGTCCACCACGATGGTCGGATCTACGCCTCGGCGGTGGTCGCCGACCTCGACGGTGACGGCATCAAGGAGATCGTCGTCGGCGCGGGCAAGAAGGTCGCCGCCTACGAGTACCAGAGCCAGCAGCTGAGCATCAAGGCTGGCTGGCCGGTGCTGGCGGGCCTGCCGACCGAGAGCTACGAGGTCCGCGGTCTGGCTGCCGCAGACCTCGACGGTGACGGGTCGATCGAGGTCGCGGCGACCACCACCGTCGACGGCAGCGGCTCGCAGGTCTGGGTCTTTGCCGCCAACGGCGACCTCTACCAGCCGGCCGGGCTGACCCAGTGGCAGGCCTGGCCGCGCTACAACACCCTGTCCGGCCTGGGCAACGACGCGGACGCCAACGGCATCGGACACCAGGGCTTCGGCTGCTACGGGCTCAACGTCGGCATCGGCAACATCGACGACGACCCGCAGCTCGAGGTGATCGTCACCTACGACAACCACCACATCAACGCCTTCAACCACGACGGGACATCCAAGACCGCGTCGAGCTGGTACAGCAACCGCGACCCGAGCTACGCCGGCATGCCGCTCGACTGGGGTCAGTTCATCCGCTGGGCCGACCCCTCGGTCGAGGATGCCCACTACCACGACCACACCGGCACCTGGCCGAACCCCGGCAACGGGCAGGTGTGGCTCCAGTGGACCGCCTCACCCCCCAACGTGGTCGACATCGACGGGGACGGCGACAACGAGGTCGTCGGCGTGGCCAACGCCGAGACCAACATCCCCTACGACACGATCTACGACGTGTTCATGGTGCTCGAGGGTGACTACGGCAGCGCGGATCGCAGCGCCCGCCGGCTCCCCGGCTGGGAGACGTTGCCCAAGAGCAAGGCGCCGCAAGCTCGACCGCCGGGCTGGTACCCACCGCTCGGAATCCCGGCGCCGACCAGCGTCGACCTCGACGGTGACGGCCTGCCGGAGACGATCGCGCCGACCCGCGACGGCCTGATCACGGCGGTCTCGCCCCAGGGCGCGATCCTCTGGACCTTCGACTACCGCCACGGCAAGAGCCTGATGTACGCCTCCGAGGTCGTCGCCGCCGACCTCAACCGTGACGGCAGCATCGAGCTGGTCTTCTCCACCTGGGGCTCGCCGACCGAGACCGACGCCGGCCGGCTGGTGATCCTCGACGCGCTCGGCGCGCTGCTGCACACGCTCACCGTCCCCAACCAGGGGACCAACGGCAACGGCATCGGCCTCCCCGCACCACCGGCAATCGGGGACCTCGACGGCGACGGCGACCTCGAGATCGTCGTCCAGAGCTTCGATCACGGGCTGGACATCTTCGAGGTGCCCGGCTCGGGGACCGCCTGCCTGCCCTGGCCCACCGGCCGCGCCAACCTGCTCCGCAACGGCCAGGGCCCGCAGTACAAGGACTGAGCACTCTCGAGCGCCGAGGCCGATCGATCTCAAGCCATCTCGGCGAGGGTGCTATTGTCGTGGGATGAGCAGCTGGCGCTGTCCCCGATGCAAGCAGCAAGCCCTGGTGCTGGGCCACAGTCTCGAGCTCGGCCCGGACGGCGACAACGACGAGCTCGCGCTACAGTCGCTGTGCTGTACCAGCTGCGGCCTGGACGCGGTGGGGATCTACCGCGAGAGTCGCCGGGGTGCGGGTGACAGCTGGGACCACACCGGCTGGCCGGTGACCGACGCGGAGGCCTTCGGCGAGCTCCAGGCGCGGCTCGCTGGCTGTAGCCGTCCCCAGGACAAGCGCTGCGACTGCCCGGCCCACGAGCACTACCGCGTCAAGGAGCAGAGCCGCTGGGTGCCGCTGCAGCTCGTGCCCCACGACCCCGACGGCTGGTTCTCGATCCGGGCCTGAGATGCGTCGGCGATACTTCGAGGCCACGCTCGCGCTCGCGCTGTCTGGCTGCCACTGGGCGCTGCCCTTCGACAGCGCTGCGATCGATGCGCCCGCTGACGCCGTGGTCCACGACGGCGCTCCGATCGACGCGCCCGCCGACGGCGTCGTGGGCGACGGCACCGGGATCGACGCGCTGCTACCCGACGCGCTCGCGGTCGACGGCCGGTCAGACGACGCAGGGGGAGGCAGCGACGCCTTGGCCGACGGGCCGCAAGTCGCGCTCGGCCCCTGCCAAGACTGGAG
>JAUVBO010000797.1 GCA_030591195.1 Pseudomonadota bacterium | reverse complement strand
CGACAAAGTCGAGCCGGCGCTCGATGCGCAGCAGCGCGACGTCGACCTGGGGCCCGGCGGCGATCCGCACCGGGCCGAAGCGCCAGGCGACGAACGGGGCGATCCGGTAGACGGTGACCGACGACCGCACGCTCTCGAAGCGCCCGGGCCAGGTGCGGGGCCAGCTGACGCCCGAGCCGAAGGGCACGTTCGCCGAGAGGCCACCAGCGACGGGACCAAGAGCGAACGAGGCGTAGAGGTGCGGCGGCGTCTTCAGCCCGCTGTCAGTGCCCTCGGACCACGAGCCATCACGGGCGGTGGCCGTCACCGCCGACGAGGCGAGCAGCAGCCCGCCGGCGAGCTGCAGGCCACCGCCGTCGGCCAGGGCTGCTGGGTTGTACCAGGCGGCCGAGGCGTGGCCCGCGCGGGCCGTGCCAGCGCCACCGGTGCCACCAGCCACCGCCGACTGCTCGCCGAGGGTCCAGCCGGCTGCCAGACCGGCGGCCGGGGTCAGCGCCACCAGGATCGCCGCGAGGAGGATCCTCGTCGCGGCAGTCATCGAGCGAGCAGAGCTCATGGATCGAGCTTCCCGGCGAGGAAATCCGCCGCGTCCCTGACGCCGCCGAGGTAGGCCGGCTCCACGGGGATCACCAGGAAGGCGTGCTCGCCGGTGTAGTCGCGCCGGGGCACCTTGGCCACCTCGGCGAGGTACTCGGTGGAGTTGTTGGGGATGATGAAGTCGAGGGTCGCCATCTGGATCATCACCGCGCGCTCCGGCGGGCCCTCGGCGCCTGGCAGCTGCTCGCTGAGCAGGTACTGGGCGACGTTGAGCGGATCCACCGCGTCGGTGAACCAGCGGGCGATGTTGATGAAGCGCTGGTACTCGGCGGTGTGCTTTTCGATCTCGTGGCGCGCGAGGAAGGCGTCGATGTGGCCCTTGAAGTAGGTCGAGTCGAGGAACATCGGCAGCAGGTTGGCGCCCGGCACGTTGAGCACCGCGCGCTTGATCCGGCGATCGACGGCGACGTAGGTGCCTCCGACGATCCCCCCGAGGGACTGGCCGAGGAAGTGGATCTGCTCGCGGTCGAAGGAGTAGCCCACCGCCTTCTTCCAGTTCCCCTGGGACAGCGAGCGGGTCAGCGCGCCGAGGTCGGTGATCGCCTGGCTGAAGTGGTGGCGAGTGGCGGGGATGTCCTCGACGTCGATGAACGCCGCGCCCGAGGCCTGGTAGAACGGGATGATCGGCCACTTGCCGAGGGGCTGGGGCTGGCCGGCGGCGTCGACGCAGCCGCCGCCCTTGACGCAGTGTGAGCCGCTCGGGCAGTGGCTGGGGCAGATCATCTTGCCGTCGCTCGACAGCGGGTCGGGCATACAGACCGGCCCGTTGGCAGCGCAGTGGCTGCGCTCGCCGTGGTAGGGCAAGTCGATCGAGATCGCCGCGAAGCCCCGGGCAGCGAGGGCGTCGGCGAGGGCCAGCAGGAAGCGCCGCTCGGTGATGATCGCGTGGCCGAAGATCACCACCGGCAAGGGCTTGTCGGCCTCGGCGCCGTAGGGAATCGTCAGCACGAAGCGCACCGGGCTCTCGCGATGGCTGCCGTCGGGGCGATGGTCGCGGGTCAGCGGATCGAGAAAATCGGCGGTGGTGATCGTGCCGTAGAAGACCCGCTTGACCCGCAGCATGGTGGCGATGCCGAGGGGGAAGTCGAGGATCGCCGCCGGCGTCGACTTGTCGGTGACGTTCTGGGGATCGGGCGAGATGCCGAGCCGCGCCGAGGCGGTGAGCGCCTCGCGCAGCGGAGCGACGATGCTCATCGTGGTGTAGGGCCAGGCCACCGCCACCCGGTCCCGGCCGAGCTCGTCGAGCAGCGGATCGAGCCTGGCGCGCACCGGCTCGAGCTTGCGCGCGTCCTCGTCGGAGAGCGAGCCGACGGTGCTGCGATCACCATCGAGCAGCGACTGGTCGGCGCGCAGGAAGTGCCCCACCGTCGGCGCCACCACCGGCACGCCGCGCAGGTCGTGCACCTCGGGGCGCACCACCACCGCGTAGGTCGTCTGGGCCTCGAGGGGCGGCCGCAGCAGCTGCAGCTCGACCCGCTGCAGGTCGTCGGCGAGCTCGACCTTGATCGGGATCCGCTCCGCCGGCTGGTCCAAGGCCGGCTTGCCCCGCGGGCCGATCCGGTAGAGCGCCACCGTGGTGGCGTTGACCGTCGAGCGGTCCACCGGCGCGGTGAAGCGGAACAGCGGGTTCATCGTCGTGCCGAAGCCGTCGTCGCCGCGCAACGACTCCTTGGCGTGGACCTCGTAGTCGGTGTCGCCGTCGCGCACCGGCAGGTCGATCCGGCCGGTCTGGTGGTCGAGCAGCAGGTCGATCGGCAGCGGGACCTCGCCGCTGTCCGGATCGATCGCCACCTCCGTGCGGTCGGAGACGGTGAAGGTCCACAGCGCCGCCACCTCCGCTCGCGGGATGCCAGCGCTGTGCTCGATCAGGTCGAAGTATGGCGCGAGCTCGCGGCGGATCGGCTCCAGGTCGGCGGCCTTGTCGAGCCGCTCGGCGCGGGTGGCGCCGGGGAAGGCGCGGTGGTGGACCGGGTCGTCGAGGCGCTGGTCGAGCCGCAGGTAATAGAACGTCGCGTCACAGGTGACGCGCTCGCCGCGCTGGCCCACCAGGCCGTGATCACCGCCGCGGACCACCACCGCGATGGTCGCGCCGCGGGCCCAGCCGCCCTCGGGGGGCGAGATCGACATCGTCGTCGCCGCGCGGTCGAGCGCTGGCTTCAGCCCGTCGAGGCGCTGCCCGCCGCTGGCGTCGAGCTGCCAGATCTGCACCGTGTCGGCGGTGATCGAGTGCTCGGCCACCGCGCCGGTGAACTCGACCTCGGCGGTGGAGGTCGGCAGCCAGCCGTCGAGGGTGTTGAGGAACCGGTAGAGCTCGGCCTCGGCCGGGCTCAGCTCGGGATCGTCGGCGTCGAGGTCGAGCTTGCCGACCTTTTCGTCCCGGAGGATGTCGGTGGGCGTCGGCAGCACGCCCTCTTCGGGATCGAAGCGGGCGTAGATCAGCTCCTTTGGCGGGCGCAGCTCGGTAGAGCACGCCACGGCGCCAGTGAACATGGCCAGCGCCACCGGCAGCAGACGACTCGCGCTCGCTGTGCCCCGCCAAAGCAAAGAACACCTTCGCATCTAGTGATTCG
>JAUVBO010000586.1 GCA_030591195.1 Pseudomonadota bacterium | reverse complement strand
TCACAAAAAATAGAACTTCTCAATAAACTAGGAATAGACTCTTCATTATTGCTTACACTTGAGCAAGGCTCCGCTGCAATTAGAAAGCAGAGAGATGAGGTAGAGGCCCTAGGATTTGTACTCGATAAATCCGCCGCGCGTCGACCAAGGGCGTACACGGGTAGCGATCGGAGACCCGACGATGCCGAGAGGGTTGGGAGAAATCCTCGCCAAGGACAGCCTTATCGGCCCCAACCAGCTGCAGCAGGCGCAGCGGGCGGCCGATCGCTCGGGTGCACCGCTGGTGGCGGTGTTGCTCGACCAGGGGCTCGTCGGCGAGGACGCGATGGTCCGCTCGCTCTGCGCGCACCTCGATCTCAAGGTCTTTGATCCTGCCCGGATCGAGGTCGACATCGATGCGGTCCGGGAGATTCCGGTGGAGGACGCCAACCGCTGGCGGCTGCTTCCGGTGGCGCTGGACCGGCGCGCCGGCCGGCGAGTGCTTCGAGTGGCGATGGCCGATCCGCTCGATCGTCACGCGATCGAGGAGATTGAGTTTTCCACCGGCTGCCTAGTGGAGCCGATGATCGCCCGGCCCTCGGATCTGGTTGAGGCGATCCGCAGCCAATATCGCAACGTGGTGACCAAGATCATCCCGCGAGAGCGAGTGGGAGGT
Source organism: Pseudomonadota bacterium (assembly GCA_030591195.1). Next base: position 3,222 of record JAUVBO010000586.1, on the reverse strand, counting down.
GGGCCGGCCCAGCGCTCGGGGCGAGCCGTGTTCGGTGGTGGCATCGCCGACACGGCGTTGCGTACCCGTCCCGTCCGGCGGGTGCAGCAGGAGTCGACACCGGCCCATCGGGTGGACGCGCTGGTGGCGTTGCTCGTCCGCAAGGGGCTGATAAGCCAGCAAGAATACGAAGAGCAGCTCCGGGCACTGGTGGCGCCGACCGAGGACTGAGCTGGCGTCCAGCGACAGCTCTTTCACGTACCGGGCGCGGGTACACGGCCTCCAACGACTGTGCTAGTATCCTGCGGCATGCGACCCAAGTGTTTCTGCTATGTTGTTGTGATGTTGGTCACGACGGTGGCCTGGAGCGAGGCTGCGCTGGCGAGCGGGGTGGCGCCCCTGGTTCCCAAGCTGACGCCGGCCAAGGCGCCCGAGCTGATCGTTCGTTTTCATGCTGCGCTGGCCGACGGGCTCAAGGCTGGTGGGTTGAAGGTGATGGATCCAGCCGCGGTCCGCGCCAAGCTCAAGCTGCCGCCGGAGAACGCGGGTTGCGCCGAGGGGCCGTGTCTGGGCATCGCCGTCGGCGCCCTTGGCTCGACCGTCCGGCTAGCCACCGCGCGGATCAAGACCGTCGGCAAGAACTACGAGATCACCGTCAAGCTGTTCAGCGGGAAGACCGAGCTGGGCAAGGCGAGCGGACGCTGCGACATCTGCAACCTGGCCGAGGCGATCAGGGCCACCAAGCGCGTGGCCACGGTCGTGGGCTCCAAGGCGGAGGAGCCGCCCACCCCCTCGCCGCCGTCGGCAGGCGCGACGACGCCACCGCCGACGGTCACACCGACCGCAGGGGACGGGCCATCCACCGCCAAAGAGCCGATTCAGGCCCCAACGCCGGCGACCGCTGCCGTCGCCACCGACGGCGCTCCACCGAGCAGCGACACCATCGGCTCGCGCGTGCCCCTGTGGCCCGCCCTGGCTGCCCTCGGTTTGGGCGCGGTAGGTCTCGGCGTCGGGATCCCGCTGCTGTCGATGGATGGAGATCCGACCAATTGCATCGGCGATCCTCGCCCGGACGCTCAGAACTGTGCCGATCTGTACGACACCGCTGGCGGTGGCTGGCTGATGACCGGCGTAGGAATCGTGGCGCTGGCAACCTCGGGCGTGCTCTTGTATCTCCACTTCACCAGGGGTGGTGGGCCAGAGGCGAGCCCGACCCAGGTCTCGCTCGTGCCGGTCAGAGGCGGAATGGTGCTCGGTGCCGCCGGCTCGTTTTGAGCTGGAGCCAGCGTGACCACGGATTGGTAGTCGATCGATGAAGACCTGCCCCACCTGCCAGCAGTTGATACCGGATTCTGCGCTGTTTTGCCCGAGCGACGGCACCTCGCTGGCCTCCGTGGACAACGACCCGCTGCTCGGGACCGTGATCGCCGAGCGGGACCTGCTGCAGGAGCGGATCGGCGAGGGCCGCTCAGGCGTGATCTACCGTGCCGAGCACATCGCCCTGCGCACCCGGCTCGCGCTCAAGCTGCTGCACCAGCACATGAGCCAGGACGACGGGGCGATCGAGCGGTTTCGCGAGGAGGCCACCCGGTTGGCCCAGATCGACAGCGACCACATCGTTCGCGTCAGCGACTTCGGCCGGTCCGCGGACGAGCGGCTGTTTTTTGCGATGGAGTATCTAGACGGCGAGACCCTCGCCGCGGCGCTCGGTCGCGGCGGCTCGCTCGAGGAGGCCGACGCGAGAGAGCTGCTCGAGCAGGTCGGTGACGCGCTGACCGACGCCCACGAGTTGGGCATCGTGCACGGTGACCTGCGTCCTCGTAACATCTTCCTCACCACCAAGAAGAAGCGGCGGGTGGTCAAGCTGCTCGACTTCGGCCTGGCCAAGCTGGCCGGCGACGTGTCGACGGCCGACAGCAAGGCCGTCACCGCCGACCCGCGCTATATGTCGCCCGAGCAAGCTCGCGGCAGCGGTCCGGCCACCGAGGAGAGCGACATCTACTCCCTCGGGATCATCGTCTACGAGATGCTCACCGGCGCGCCGCCGTTCTCCGGTGAGGGTACCTTCGACGTGCTCAGCCAGCACCTCGAGGCCAAGCCGGCGCCGGTGCGGAGCAAGGCCCCGACCGTCTCGGCAGCCTTCGCCGCGGCGGTGGATCGCGCCCTGCGCAAGAAGCCCGACCAGCGCTACGGGAGCGTGGCGGCCTTCGTCGAGGCCCTCGACAGCGAGACGCCGGCAGCCTCCGAGCTGAAGAAGCCCGCCGAGCTGAGCAAGCCCGCCGAGCTGAGCAAGCCCGCCGAGCCGAAGAAGCCCGCCGAGCCGAAGAAGCCCGCCGAGCTGAGCAAGCCCGCCGAGCTGAACAAACCCGCGCCGGTGCCTCTCGGGCCGAAGAAGAAGTCCAGGGCGCAGAAGAAGTCCGACGCGAAGAAGACCGAGCTCGAGGACAGAAAGGCCGCGGCGCGGAAGGTCGACGGGACTCGGCCGGTGGATCCGGCAACCAAGGTCGCCGGGGACATCCGCAGTCAGGCGACGGTGATCGTACCACCCGGAGGTTCCTCCCCGGTCGCTGCCGAGCCGGCCAGAACCATCATGGGCGTGGGGGTCACCGCCGCGGACGTGAAGCACGCGGTCGAGGCGAAGAAGCCCGACGAGCTGCAGCAGCCCGACGAGGCGAACAAGCCCGACGGGGCCGCTGGCAAGCCGTCGCGGCCAGCGCCACCCGAGCCGGTGGTGGTTAGCCGTACCGATGCGCCGGTCGCCGAGGGAGCGTCTTCGGCAGAGACGGTGATACCCGGCGTCAACGCGCCGTTGGCTGATGCGGTCGCCCAGGAGGCGGCAAAGGGGATGGCCGCGGGGCCCGACGCGAAGGCAGCCGAGCCGCCGGTCGACGCGAAGGCAGCCGCGGCGGCGGAGGCGAGCAAGTCCGACGCAGCGGCGCCGGCGGCCGAGGGGGAGCCCACAGCGTCTTCGCCTCCGCCGGATGATGACCAGTCCCAGCCCGAGGCCTTCTCCGAGGCCGACGCGCTCGGGTCACGCAGCCTCAACTGGTTCGCCGAGGGCGTGGCCGCCGAGCACGAGCTCCAGCAGCGGCGCACCACCAGCGCCCCGCTACCGGCGATCTACGACGACCTCGAAGCCGACGACGAGCTGCCCCCGCGGTCGTTCTCGGCGTCGATGGTCATCGGCGGCGTGGTGGTGCTCGCCGCCATCGGACTGGGCGCCTTCCTGTTGCTCAAGGGAGG
>JAUVBO010000709.1 GCA_030591195.1 Pseudomonadota bacterium | reverse complement strand
GTTGCCACCGGCGGTCGGACCACCAGGGCCGTTCATCGCCGGGACCCTGATCTTGACGTCGGCCACCACGCGGCTGAAGAAGCGCGCCATCAGGTCGCCGCGGTGGATCTCGAGCCAGCCGTCGTAGTTGATGCCAAAGCTCATCGCCGCGATCACGTCACTGTCGACCGGCTTGACGTCGTCGGGGAGGATCGCGTCGGCCTTGAGCGAAGGCCGCTTGAGGTAGAGCGACAGGCCGCCCATGTCGACGTAGGCCAGCTCGCCCGAGCTGTCGGCGCTGATCTTGGCCTTCTCCGGCGGATCGTTGCCCAGGCGGTTCTTCTTGACGTGGCCCCAGGTGCTGCCGAGGGTCGGCGAGCAGGAAGCGCTGAACGGGATCTTCGGCTGGGGCGGCATGCCGGTCGGCGGCGGAGGCGTCGCCTCGAAGACCACGTCGGCGCTGGCGAAGGAGAAAGCCCGCTTGAGGCTCATCTCCATCTGGACCACCTTCTGCCCGTCGGGCTCGATGATCAGCGCTATCGCCAGGTCGTTGAGGATGATCACCTGCAGGGTCTGCCAGTCGTAGGCGTAGCAGGTGTTGGCCTCGTAGCAGTCCCGCGCCTCGGGGTTCGGCATCTCCGGCCGGAACTCCTTGAGCAGCGCCGAGTTGAGGCCAGCCATGACCTTGGCCCCGGTGATGTTGTTCAGCTTGGCGCCGTCGTACTTGACCGGCTGGTTCATGCCGACCTCGTACTTGCCGGCGGTGATCTTGCCCTCGTAGCCCCCGAGCAAGATCAAGGTGCTGATCAGGCGCGTCTTGGTGTCGAAGACCGCCAGCATCTCGGCGTTGTCGCCCCAGTAATAGAGATCCGAGCGATAGACGTAGGCCTGGCAGAGCTGCTGCTGACCGTCGTCGATCGTCATCCCGGACCAGATCGGCTCGCCGCGCAGGTCCAACCCGCCGGCGCCGATGGTCGGCTTGATCGGCTCCTTGACCATCTGGGCCCAGCGCTTGGCGATCTCGTCGGCCTCGCAGATATCGGCGGTGTTCTCCTGCTTGCCCGACTGCTCGAACTCGAAGTCTTGCTGGCCCTCAGGCTGGTAACCGGTCGGGTCGAGCCCGTTGACCGTCGCTGGCTTGAAGTCCTCGGGTAGCGGCTTGAATACCTGATCCGGCCCCTCCTCACAGGCGGCCATCGCCAGGCCCGCCGCGAGCCCCAACCATATGAATCGGCGCAAGTTCGGTCGCATGCTCACATCTCCTCCATCCGGTACGGCAGGTACGAAAGCGGCCGGGACTCGACAAAAAACAGCAGCGTAGACCCGTGCTCGGCGCGAGGCTGGCCTGCGACACGGTGAGTGTCAAGGGGTGTTTGTGGGTGTAGGTAGCCCCCGGTCCTCCAGGCAGGCTCGTTCCAGAAACTGCGACCTACGAACCGAGACTACTCCGAGATGCCCTCGAGCTTGGTGGGCACGGCCCCGATCGAAAGGGCGATCGACCAGCCATCGACGAAGCGGTAGTTTCCGCTGGCGTCCTTGGCCATCGTGCACGGCTCGGTGACGTTGCCGTCGGCATCGACCTTGTCCTCGATCACCGTCCCGTCGCCGTCGACGCAGGTGTCGACGCGAACGGTGGCGGTGTCGCCGTCGGCGTCGGTGTCGAGGAACTTCTCGATCCCGTCACCATCGACGTCGATGTCCGGCACCCGGTTGCCCGCGGAGTCGGTGGGTAGCGCGAGCAGCATCCCGGCCGGGCCGACCATCGCGTCGAGCATCGAGTCGTCGGCGGTGCCGAAGCCCGCACCGAAGTCGGCGATCAGGTTGGGCACCTGGTCCATCGCCCGCCCGGAGAGCACGCCGCCGAGCAGCCCGTCGGTGAGCTTGATCCCCTCGCCCTCCGTGGCCAGGGTGCCGGTGACGAACACGTGGGTCAGGTTGAGGTCGAGCACGGCGTTCTTGGACACATCGATGGCGATGGCGAAGCGAGCGGGTCCGGCGCGCAGGACCCCGTCCTCGATCGTCGCGCCGCGGAAGGTCAGCGTCCCCTCGTTGCTGTCGCCAACCGAGGACTTCTCCACCGGGAAGCTCATGCCCTCGCTCCAGGGCATGCAACCGTCGTCGGCGAAGCCGTTGCAGTCGTTGTCCAGCCCGTCGCCGCAGACCTCCGGACCGCCCTTCTTGATCGTCGCGCCGAGATCCTTGCGGTCGTCGCAGTCGCCGGCGGCGATGGTCTGGCCGTCGCCGTCTGCGTCGCTGGCATCGGTACCCGGCGCGCCAGCCTGATCCTCGTCAGCGAGGCCGTTGCAGTTGTCGTCGACGGCGTTGCCGGCGACCTCGGCGACGCTCTGGGCGATCTTGGCGTCGTGGTCGTTGCAGTCCTTGCCCGGGTCGCCCAGCGGCCCGCCGGCCTCTTCACCGTCGCCGTCGCGATCCGGGGCGAAGCGGCCGGAGTAGAGCGCGAAGTTGAGACAGGTGTCGTTCTTGACGTCATCGACGCCGAAGAACTCCATCGACAAGACGATGTCTCCTGCCTCCATCGACTCGTCGATCGACTGCTTGGCCAGCGCACCGAGGGGCCAGAGCACGTTGTCCGGGCCGGTGCTCGGGTCATCGTCGCAGTCGGCGTTGTCGAGGTCGAAGCCCACCCCGCTGCCGCCGATCTCGAACGCGTTGAGCACCAGCTGGTACTTGCCGGTCAAGACCTCCATCTTGTCCCCGGCGCACGGTCCCGGCTCGGGGGCCACGGGGCCAGCGCATCCCGCGTCAGCGCTGGCGTCGGGCTCGGGCTCGGCGTCGCCGCCCGGAGCGTCCGGCTCGGCGGCGTCCACGCCGGCCTCCGCCGCCGCGTCCGGCTCGCCACCGCTCGGGCTGTCGCTGCTACACCCCGCACAGACTAGGGCCACTACCGCCACCACGCCCAGGATGGCGCTGCTCGCTCTTGTCATCGAAACTCCTCCAAGCCAGACGTCGGGAGAGGCCCACGCCGGCGCCGGATAGTCGCACCGGGGCGATGCCCGGGCAAGGGTCGAGGCGGACGATGGATCTGGGGGGCTCAGGAGTCTGCTCTGCTGGTCTTGACCAGGCGAGCTAGTCCGCGGCGATCAGCCCCGCGTCGCGCAGCTTCGCCAGCACCAGCAAGGTCTCGAAGCGGTTCATCCCGCTGACCGAGAGCAGATCCTGGTAGGTCAGCCGGCCGTCGATCTGCGAGAGCAAGAAGGCCGCCTTGGGGTCGAGGTTCCGGCCACGCAGCTCCGCGGGCGAGACGCGCGCTCGGGGCGTCTGGGTCAGCGCGCCCAGCTTGGTCTCGGCCTGTTGGCCGAGCTCGGCCCGAAGCTGTTGAGCCAGGGCCCTGACCGGCGCCGCGTCAGCCCCCCCGGCGAGCATCCGCTCGCAGAGCTCGAGCGCCGTCTGGTAGGCACCGGCCGCCTCCAGCGCCTTGGCCCGTCGCAGGACACCATGCGGGCTGGTG
>JAUVBO010000610.1 GCA_030591195.1 Pseudomonadota bacterium | reverse complement strand
GATGCCTGGCTGGTGGTCGCCGATCGCGGCAACCAGGGGGCGCGGGGCGAGGGAGGCGGGCTGATCGGCACGGCCTTCGCCGCTGCGCTCAAGCGGGCCGAGCAGCAGCAGAAGCTCGACCCGGCGCTGCGCCAGCGGCTGGCCGGCGCGTTGAAGAAGCTCGGCGAGGCGCTGCCGGGCGACCTGACCTTCGCCGGTCATCGACCGCCGGATGGTCACGGGTTGACCTTCTCTGCCGTGGTACGCCTCGCCTCGGCCGCCGCGGGTAAGGCGACGGTGAAGGGCGCCGCCGAGGCGATCGGCGCCTGGCTCACCGCCGGGGTGACGCTCGAGCGCAAGCGCGGAAAGGCACGCCCTCTCGACGACCTGCGGGTGGAGCAGAGACCCCTGTCGGGCGCCGGTGGCGAGGTCGGCCGGGTCTACGCGGTGACGATCCCGCAGCGCGCCGCCGAGCAGCAGAAGATGCGGCAGCTGTTCGGCGAGCGGTTGACCTTCGGCTGGGCGGTGGTCGGCGACCGCGCGCTGGTCAGCTTCGGCAAGCAAGCCGGCGAGCAGCTCGAGCGGATGCTGGCGGCGGCCAAGTCCGGCAAGCTCGGCAGGAGCCTCGCCGACAACCCCGCCTTCGCCGCCACGACCAAGCGAGCCGACCGGGTGGGGTTGGTCTATTTCTCACCGGTGGATCTCGCCCGCCAGCTCGCGGCGGCTGGCGTGGAGGAGCTCGCGCCCTTTGGCGCCGATCTCAAGCGCGCCGTGGTCAAGGCCGCGCCAACCTTCGATTGGGGTGTGGACCGGGCCCAGGCGGCGCTGGACCTGACCCTGAGGCTGCCAGCGAGCCACTTCGAGCACTTCACGCCGTTCTTCAAGGCGCTGTCCGGCCAGCGGGGGCGCCCGTCCCTGGGTCCGCTTCGTCCCTGATTGACTGATTTGATTGAGCTTGTCGGCGGCGCCTTCGACCAGACAGCTCCGCGCTCGGCTCGGTCCTTAGTTTGTGGCGAAGCTCTGAAGGGGGCATAGACCCGCGGCGCGCCTCGCCCGTTGATAGTGCTCATGCTGCGCCTGCTGGTCGTCGCCCTCGTAGTCTTCGGTGCCGCTCGTTCGTCCGCGGATGCTGCAGCTCGACCCCGAGCCCCGCGTGAGCGGCTGCGGTTGCACGTGGTGGGCGCGGTCGGCGACCGGCTACCGGCAGACCGGCCGGTCGAGGCGCGCCAGACGGAGCCGGTCAAGCTCTATGCCGTGCTCGAGGTCGGCCGGGCAGGCCGGGCGCGCTACTTCTCGGCGGCGAGGCCGTTTCGCCTGCGGGGGCGGCTGATCCGGCGGCGGGCCATTCGACCCTGGCGGCAGGCCGGCCTCGCCGCGCCGCCGCGCTGGTTCCGGATCGAGCCCGAGCCGCACCACGTGGCCTCCGATCCACCCAACCGCGGCAACCCGGCCTACTCGAACTCGGTGCTCTTCGGTCCCCGCCACGGTCGGTGGCTCGGCTACGACAAGATCGAGTACAAGCAGACGGCGATCGCCGGCGCAGCCGGACCAGTGCTCAGCCTGTGGCGCCTGCGACCGACCCATCCCAAGATCGACGTCCACGGCGGCCTCGGCACGATGCGCTACCGCGTGCAGCTGACCCTGGCCGATGGTCGGCAGCTGGCCTCGCCCGGGGCGTCGGCGGCGCAGCTGACCCGGGGCATCTCACCGCGGGTGCTGCGCGTGACCTATCGGCGGGGCGATGATCTGGTCGGCCACCTCACCGGATACTTCAACGTGCCGAACGTCTTCGGCAGCGGCGGCGGCAAGGGCCGCAGGCACCAGACCGAGCTGTTTCAGGGCGCCGACTGCGCCGACGTCGTCGTCGGCGCCGCGCGCCGTGCGGGCGCGAGGACCATGGCCTACACCTCCGCCGCGGGGCTCCGGCGCTACGCCCGGCCGGTGACCGCCAAGCTGCTGCTCGACAGCCGCGGCATCTTCCAGCTGGCGAGCGGCAAGCCGCCGAGGAAGGCGGGTGCGGTCCGGCTGCGCTTTGGTGACGATGTGCGCCGCGGCGACATCATGCTGATCGACTACGTCAACTTCGACGCGTCCCCTCGGGGCTGGGATCACGTCGCGGTGGTCTCGGCCGATCGCGGGCGAGACGGTTGGCTCGACCCCCAGGACCTGGTGCTGCACATGGGCTATCTCTACGGGCTGACCGAGACGGCGGCGAAGGACGAGGGGCCGGCGATCGTCCAGTTTCTGCGGCTCAAGCCCCGCTACGCCAAGGCGATCACCCGCGCTATTTCGCGTCGCTGAGGGCCTCGAGCTTTTCCATGATCAGCGGGTGCTCGGGCGCCATATCGAGGGCGAACTTGTAGTTGATCTTGGCGTTCTTCTTGTCGCCCCGCTGCTCGGCGTCCTGGGCCATCTGGAAGAACTTGCGCGCGTTGAGCGGGATGTCTTTGTCGGCACGCTTGGGGCCCTTGCGCTTGCGCTCGGTCTGGACCAGCCGGCGCTCGCCGCGGGTGAGGGCCTCGTCATAGCTGCGACGGTTTCCGTCACTCATCAGGACCCGGTAGGCCTCGGTGACCCGCTTGTAGATCGCGTACATCTGCTTGCGCACGCCCTGATCACCGAAGTTCTGGTAACGATCGGGGTGCATCGACATCGCCATGCGGTGAAAGGCGCCGCGGATGGTGTCGGGCGAGGCGCGCTGATCGACCTTGAGCAGCTCGTAGTAAGTGTAGACGTCCAGATCGCGGTGGATCTGTTCGATACGAGCCTTCAGCTGTGCCGGGTCCATCTGCTCAAAGATAAGCCAACCCGCGCGCCCGTTACAAGCGGAGGAGCCGCGGCGGCGCCGGAGGGGCGATTTCTTGCTACATGGGGATCGATCCCCTTACATTGGCTCGAGGGTGGGCTATAGTGCGCCGTCCTTCTGACGGATTCCCACTCGCTGAAGCTTTGACCTAGCAGATCGACCGCGCGCTCGAGCGAAGGAGCTGTAGATGTACCGAGAGGACCTCTCGCCCCACGAGCCCGATGAAGAACGGAACAGCCCGAGCCCCGACGGCGCTTCCTCGCTGACCTTCGATGAGGACGAGGATCCGATCTTCACTGACGAGTACCTCGTCTACGCCCGCAGCCTCGGTGAGTCGGTCCGCGAACAACGCCGCCGTGAGCTGAACTGAGTTGTCAGGGGGCTTTCGCAAAGCCCCCTCGCTCGTAGGACTCGCTCACCCCACAACGGGCTCGCTTCGCTCACCACTCAGCAGCCTCGCCTTGCTCGGCTGACGACAGACAGCTTCTCCAACCCACCCACAACCTAACCATTTGTCTTTGATGGTGGCGTGTTGTTTGCGCTGGCCCCGTGCGCCCGCGCTGCTCGAGGAGACCGCCGGGAAGCCCTCGGCCCCCACAGCACCAGCGCCTGTTCGAGAGCTACCTGCGCCTCAAGGCGCTCGTCGCTCGGAGCGAGCGCTCCGCCTCCGGCATCCCCGGCATCCCGCGGGCCTCGGCGAAGAAGACTCCCGAGCAGCGGCGCCAGGGCCGCAGCTGGTTCTCGGCGTTGTTTGGCAGCCGCTCGCGGGCCTAAGGGCGATCCAAGCCGAGGACCCCGGCGCAGACTAGCTCGTCAACAGCGGCGGGGGCCAAGAGTGCTGACCAACTTCACGGACCGAGCGCGGCGAAGCAATCGGAATTGCAGGCCCGGAGCAAGGAGGAGCCATAGTGCTGCTATGGCGACGACGAGCGACAACGCCTGCAATTTCGAGGGCGAGTCGCGCGACGGGAGGGAAGTTGATCAGCGCTCTAG
>JAUVBO010000086.1 GCA_030591195.1 Pseudomonadota bacterium | reverse complement strand
GCGCTGTCGAAGTCGTGATCGTGCCCCTGGCAGCAGCTTTCGGCTGCCACCTCTTCGACGGCTCGCTCTCCGGCCGTCCCCCACCCGGCCGGCAGGCCGCAGCGCGGGCAGCCGGAACGGATCGCGATCACCGAGCTGGCACAAGCCGGACAAAAAACGGCGGCCTCGTGGGGCTCGAGGATCTCGTCACACGCGCAGCAGCGCCGGGGCAGCAGCAGATCGAGCACCTCGGCGGCGAGCCGACGCCCGGTTGCCGCCTTCTGGCGGAGCCAAGTGGTCGAAGTCTGGGTCATCCTCGTCTCCTCGCTGGTTATCGGCGATCAGGACGTGAGGTTGCGTCTGATTTCTCGGCGAGCCGCCGAGCAGGCTGGTTATGACGCGACGCGGCATAGAGAACAGGTCAAGGCACGCCAAGGTGCGCTTTGCCTCTGGCAGGCCCGCGCGAAGTCTGGCAGGTTTGGGGCCGACGAAGATCGAGGGCGGAGCAGCAGAAGCGAAAGTCGCTTGCGAGGAGGATGTCGTGGCGTCCGAGAAGAAATACAAGGAGATGCGGAAGAGTGAGTTGCTCGAGGTGGCCAAGGGGCTCGGATTGGCCAAGATCAGCCGCCTCCGCAAGGTCGAGATCATCGATCTCATAGAGCAGGCCAGCGAGCGATTCAAGGCGCGCAAGGGCGCAGCGTCCAACACGAAGGCGCCGACCAAGAAGAAAGCAACGCCGACCAAGAAGGCAATGCCGGCAAGGAAGGCCGCGACGGCCAAGAAAGCAACGCCGACCAAGAAGGCAACGCCGACCAAGAAGGCAGCGGCGGCCAAGAAGGCAACGCCGACCAAGAAGAAGGCAACGCCGACCACGAAGGCAACGCCGACCAAGAAGGCAACGCCGACCAAGAAGGCAATGCCGGCCAGGACCGCCGCGAGCAAGAAAAAGGTCGCCCCGGCGAAACAGCCGGAGGAGGCACCGCGGCGCCGGGCCAGGTCGCGGGGCGAGGCCCCGAAGGTCCAGGCCAAGAAGCCGCTGCGGGTGCGGCCGAGCAAGATGACGCCCGAGCAGCGGGCCCAGGTCCCCCAGCCTGTGACGCGGCGGGTGCGTGGCGCGGTGGGCGGCGCGGCGGCCCAGTCGCCCAGCGCCCCGGTCGCGCCCCGCGGAGCAAGTGAGCCTGCCCAGGCCCCCGGCGGGCCTGCGGTGACCGTGGTGGCGGTCAAGCCGCCGGACAAGGAGTCCCTGCGCGGGGTTGACGCGCACCTGCCGGAGATCGAGGAAGGGGAAAACCGGATCGTGCTCCTGCCTCGGGACAGCGCCTGGCTCCACGCCTACTGGGGGCTGGCTGCCGAGTACAAGGAAGCGGCCCGCGACGCCGGCGGCGAGGTGCTCTCGCTAAGGGTCTACGACGTCAGCGATGATGCCTTTGATGGCGCCAATCCGCACCAGGAACACCAGTGCGAGGAGTGGGCGGACAACTGGTACCTGCCCGTGGCGAAGCCGGGCAGGACCTATCTGGTCGAGATCGGCTATCGGGGCGGTTTCCAGTGGTTCCCGCTGGCGCGGTCGAACCGCGTGGAGGTGCCGGTGGACCAGCCGGGCGCCGACAGCGAGCCGGAGTTTGCCTCGATCGACTTCGACGCCAAGCTCCCCGAGGCGGTGGACGCGTTGATCCCAGCGGACCGCGCGGCGCTGTCCGACGCTCAGCCGTTTCCGCCGGAGGACGAGCAGCCGGCCGGTAGCGCTCCCCTGCATGGGCGCGCCTGGCGCGACCATGCCCCACCTGAGGCAACCGCCGACGGCGAGGCCCCGGGTGATCGAACGAGCCAGCGACCGGGGGGAGCAGCGCAGCTGCGCGGCGCCGCGATCGTGAGTCGGGTGCCGGGCAGCCAGGTGCCGGGCAGCCAGGTGCCGGGCAGCCAGGTGCCGGGCAGCCAGGTGCCGGGTAGCCAGGTGCCGGGGAGCGTGGGGATCGCCGGGCGCGGCGGCGTCGGGGGAGCCGGGCCGGGCGGGCTGTTCTACAGCGTGGGCAACGACGGCCCCGGAGCGGGCAGCGACAGCCCCGTGGTCCAGGATGCGATGGTCGACGGCGCGGCCCGGGCGGCAACCCACGCCACACGATCGCGGTTGCTGGCGACCTCCGCCGAGCTGGTGATCTCGGGCCACGCAGAGCCCGGCACGGTGGTTCACATCGGCAGCCACCGCCTGCCTACCGGGCCCGACGGTAGCTTCAGCCTGCGGATCCCGCTCCCCGAGGGGCTGGGTGACCTGTCGATCAAGGGCGAGAAGGGCGCCGAGCAGGAGCACCTCCACCTGTGGTTCGGGCAGCTAACCGAGGTCAAGCCCTGAGGACCGTCTCATCCGACAGCGCCCCGCAGGGGTACCTGGCGCTCGTGCTCCACGCCCACCTCCCCTTCGTGCACCACCCGGAGCACGAGCACTTCCTCGAGGAGCACTGGCTGTTCGAGGCGCTGACCGAGACCTACCTGCCGCTGCTGGCGCTCTTCGAGCGTCTGCACGACGAGGGCTTGCCTTTCGGGGTGACCCTCTCGATCAGTCCGCCGCTGATGACGATGCTCGGCGACGACCTCTTGAGGTCGCGGTACGACCGTCACCTCGAGCTTCACCGGCGCTTGATCGACAGCGAGCTGCGTCGCACGAGCCAGCTGGAGGGGGGCCACCTGCGCTACCTGGCTGGTCACTACCGCGATCAGCTCGACGAGGTGCTCGATACCTGGCAGCGCCTGGGTGGTGATCTGGTGAGCGCCTTCGGGCGGCTGCAGGAGCTCGGCCACCTCGACATCCTCACCAGTGGGGCGACCCACGGCTACCTGCCGCTGATGCAGATCCAGCCCGAGGCGGTCTGGGCCCAGATCAAGGTGGCGGTGGACCACTACCGCCGGCGCTTCGGGCGCCAGCCCACCGGGATCTGGCTGCCCGAGTGCGGCTATTACCAGGGGATCGACCGGCTGCTGGCCCACTCAGGGCTGCGGTACTTCGTCGCCGACACCCACGGGGTGCTCTGGGCCGATCCCAAGCCTCACGCGGCGAGCTTCGCCCCGATCTATGCGCCCCGCAGCGGGGTGGCCGCCTTCGCCCGGGATCTCGAGTCGTCGATCGAGGTCTGGAGCCGTGAGCGTGGCTACCCGGGTGACTACATCTACCGCGAGTTCTATCGTGACATCGGCCACGACCACGACCTCGAGCTCATCGGAGAGTTCCTCCGCCCCGAGGGGATCCGACGTGACACGGGCATCAAGTACCATCGGATCACCGGGCCAGTTCAGCACAAGGAACTCTACGATCCCTATCATGGGCGCGCCAAGGCGCTCGAGCACGCTGACGATTTCATCGACAAGCGGCTGGCCCAGGTCGGGGCGGTCGGCCGCCTCGACTTCGACCGGCCGCCGCTGGTGGTCTCGCCCTACGACGCCGAGCTGTTCGGTCACTGGTGGTACGAGGGGCCCTGGTGGATCGAGCAGGTGCTCCGTCGCGCCGCCGCCGAGCAGCGCGAGGGCCGCCTGGCGACGACGCATCTGCGTGGGTACCTGCAGCGTCATCGGGTCCATCAGCTCGCCCAGCCGGCCCAGTCGAGCTGGGGCGAGCGGGGCTATCACGAGTACTGGCTCAACGAGACCAACCACTGGCTCTACCCGCCGCTGCACGAGGCCGCGCGCCGGATGGTCGACCTCGCCACCCGCGGCACGGCTACCAGCGGCGGCGGCCTGGATCGCCGGGCGCGGGCCCAGGCCGCGCGGGAGCTGCTGCTGGCTCAGGCCAGCGACTGGGCGTTCATCATGCGCGCGCAGACCTCGGTGGAATATGCGGAGCAGCGAACGCGGGCGCACCTGCGGCGCTTCTTCGAGCTCCATCGTCAGCTCGAGGCCGGGCGGATCGACGGCGAGTGGCTCGGGCGGGTGGAGCTGATCGACAACATCTTCCCCGAGATCGACTACCGGGTCTACGCCTCGGCGCCCGAGGCGAGGCGCGACTGACCGAGGATCAGGAGTGCTGGCTGGCGAGCAGGAGGATCATCATCACCAGCAGGGCCCAGGCGAGCAGCAGCAGGGCGACGTCGAGGAGGTGACGCGATCGGGGGGCCGTGTCAGTCGCCCTCCTCTTCCTCCTCCGGCCACAGCACGTCGGGCCACCCCCGGGCCTCTCGCGCCCGCTTGGCGACGTCGGGCTGCGGGCTGTGGCAGAGGTTGGCCACCTGCTGAGCCGCCTCCCGGTGGACCGCGCAGAGCAGCCGCAGCAGCGCCGGGGTCATCCGCTCGCGCGGCTGATCGAGGATCTCGAAGACCAGCTCGGGCACCTTGTCGCCGCGCAGCTGCCGTACCAGCGCTGCGGCGTCCATCGGGTCGACCTCCTGGTCGCTGCGTCCGCGCTCGAGCGCTCGATCCGCCGACGGCGCCTGCCGCCGGATCCACAGCAGCTCGTTGACCCGACCGTCCTCGGCGGTCTTCATCGCCGCCGCCATCCGTCGCAGCAGCTCCCGCGAGAGCTTGGTCGAGCCGATCCAGACGTTGGCCGCCGAGAGGCAGCGCCCGCCGAGGCGCACGCCGAGCTCGGCGAGCGGCGCGAGGATCGGGTGGGCCACCCCGTGGACCACCAGTAGCTCGAGCGCGGCCGAGACCCACTCGGCCCGGGCCGAGGCCATCACCCGCGGGCTGACCTCGTCGGGCAGGGGATCGAGCCGGACGAGGTAGAGGATCGGCCCCGGGTGGTGGGGCAGGATCGCCATCGCGCGGTTGAACAGCTCCTCGCTGTAGACGCCGGCCAGCCCGAGGGCATTCCACTCCTCGATCGCCATCGGCGGGTTCTGCTCGACATTCTCGAGGAACTCGCCGAAGTTGCCGGCCTGAGCCAGCCAGCCGATCATCTGCGAGCGGTCGAGCTCGGTTTGCTTGAGGTGGCGCCGGATCACCGACCGGGCGAGGGCCCTGGTGACCCAGGTCGGATCGGCCTCGTTGAGGATGAACTGCAGCGCCTGCGCCCGCGGTCCGTCAGCCGTCCGCAGGTGCGGCAGCGCGTGATCCACCAGCTCTGCGCCCTTCTCGCGCGCGAGGGCCAGCAGCAGCTCGTCGGAGAACCGGTTGCCGGCCATCTCCAGGCAGCGCTGGATCTGGTCCTCGCGCGCGGCGATGTGCCTGGCCGCCTCACGGAAGGTGATCCAGTCGGGCTGGACCGCGTCGCCGAGCTTGTAGCCCTGGCGAGAGATCACGTGAGGCGCGAGCACCTGCCGCCAGTCATCCGACCGCACCAAGGCGACGAAGGCCTGCCGGCGCGCGGCAGGCTCCTTGGCGACGAGGGCCTGATCAAGCAGCGCGGTGGTCGTATCGGTCGGTTCTGCGTTTCGCATCGGCACGGGAGGCGATTGTAGGAGGCGGCAACTGGACTTGTCCAGCATCCCGTTGCACCACCACCCTCCCCTCGGTGACCGGAACGTGATATCGATCGCCGCATGGGACGACGAAGATCTGCCATTGGCCTCATCCTCCTCTTTCTGCTCACGGCGCTCGTTGGTTGCCCGAAGCGCAGGTCGACGGCAACCTCTGGGGACACGGGCCCCGCGAGCCAGCCCGCGGCGGCGAGCCAGCCCGCGGCTCCGATCGAGGATCTCACCCACGGTCCGCTGATCAAGGAGTCGCCGGCAGCGGTGCTCGACAAGCTGATCCGCGCCCACTATGACCCTGAGCTGCTCGGCCTCCAGCGGCTGTCGTTCACCGCCCGGATGAAGCTCCACAACCCCAAGGGCAAGACCGATGTCGCCGTCCGCGGCAGCTGGCAGCGGGGCAAGCCGCCCGAGGTGGAGCTCGCCCGCGTGGTCCGCGACGGCAAGGACGTCAAGCGCGACAACGACTTCAACAAGACGATCTGGACCTCGCTCAAGTACCGCGCCCGGCGGCTGCTCGACGGGCTCGGCCACGGTTTTCTCCACCAGCGCTTCGCGCACTTCAAGGGCCTGCTCGCCGATCCCCCGACCGACGGCACCAAGCAACAGGCGGCCCCGGGCCAGGCACCCAAGGCGACGGTTCGCAAGGTTGGCGACAAGCTCGAGCTGATCTTCGAGGAGGCCAAGGCGGGCAAGACCACCTTCCTCATCGCACGCAACTACCGGGTGGTCCAGCTGACCAACGTGGCGCCGGTGGGGATCTCCCGCAAGATGCGCTACGAGCACACCATGCGCGGCGGGCGCAACCTGGTGAAGCAGGCGACGATGTCGGTGACGATCGCCAAGGACTCGGCGATGAAGCAGAAGGGCAAGCTGGTGATGCAGGCGGCCGACGGCATGACCTACCGCTTCCGCTTCATCAAGGTCGGGCGGCACTTCCTCCCCGCTCGCCTCGACCGCAAGATGCCGGCGACCAAGGGCCAGATGACGATCGACCTGCAGTACCGCTAGAGAGCTGAGGTCGGTGACCCCGCGAGCTACCGGGGCAGGTGGTCGATGCGGTGCTCCTTGATGTAGACGTCGTGCTTGTTGTAGGGGATCTCGATGCCGGCCTCGTTGAAGGCGTCGTAGACGCGCTGGTTGAGGCGGTCGATGACCCGGCCGCGCATCACCGGCTCCTCGACCCAGACCAGCAGGTCCAGGACCAGACCCGAGTCGCCGAACTCGCGGAAGCGCACCCGCGGCTGCGGCTCGGTGGAGACATCGAGCACGCCCTCGGGACACCCGAGTAGCACCTTGCGCACCTGCTTGAGGTCCGAGCCGTAGGCCACCGAGACGCGGACCTTGACCCGCTCCTTGTCGTGGGGGCCAGCGGTCTCGTTGACGATCTTCGAGTTGCCGATCACCGCGTTCGGGATGGTGACCAGGATGTCATTACGGGTCAGCACTCGGGTCGAGCGGATGCCGATGTCGGTCACTCGACCCCTGAGGTTGTCGTCGAGCATGATGAAGTCGCCGATCTTGTAGGGCGCGTCGGCGAGGATGAAGATGCCGGCGAAGAGGTTGGCCAGCGTGTCCTTGGCCGCCAGGCCGATGACCAGGCCGAGGATCCCCGCCGAGGCGAGCCAGCCGCTGACGTTGACGTTCCACGAGAGCAGCGCGAAGTAGGTCGCCGAGGCGATCACCACCAGCTTGAGCAGGATGTCGAGGGCCGGCAGCGTCCGTGGCTGGACCACGCCGGTGCCGGAGCGGGCGGAGCGGGCGCTGAGGCTGCTCAGCACGATCCGGCCGATCCGCATCCCGGCCAGCCCCCAGATCAGCACCGCCACGGTCCGCAGCACGGCGTAGGTCAGCTGCCTGGCGCCGGGCTTGAGGAACCAGCCGCCGTCGGGCGGCTGGGTCGCGATCACCGCCACGGCCCAGGCGATCCCCGCGAGCATCACCGAGATGAAGATCGGCCGGTGCAGGATCAGGACGATCCTGTCGTCGAGGTCGGTCTGGGTCTTGCCCGCCGCGACCATCACCCCCCGGCAGATGATCTGGCTCGCCAGGTAGGCCGCGATCAGCGAGCCGATGAGGATCGTCAGCGACAGCACCCATGGGATGGTCAGGTAGTCGTGGATGATCTTTTCGAACATTTGTACCCCCCACAGTACCAGAGCATAGCGAAACGGCGGCGCCAGGCGAACAGCAGCAGCACCAGCAGTGGCGTCAGGGGCCCGGCGGCCACCGCGTCGGGCCCGAGGGCCGTCGGCGTGACGGCGGCAGCGTTCCGCCGGGGCGAGTGAGCCCCTGCCGGGCGCTGCATCGCCAGCGCGCCCAGCGTGAGGCAGGCGGTGGTCACGAGCAGGGGCGGGAGACGGCGCCGCATGCTCCGGAGTGTAGCGCGAATGGTGTTGTCGCCCCCGCGTTGTCCCCACAGGGGCTTTGCGGTAGGCTTTCTGCTCCAGGAGACGATCTCTTCGAAGGAGCACGACAGATGAGCGAGGGACTGTGCGTGTGCCAGGCGCTGGCAGCGATGGAGCGGAACCACGGCGAGCCTTCCGCGGAGGAGGTGCGGTTCGTCGGTCACGCGGCCTTCGAGCTGGGCCTGACGCCCGAGGAGAACGAGCAGGTCCAGCAGATCCTCAAGACCGGCGGCGAGTACGAGGAGGCGATCAAGCAGGTCACCAGCCGACCGATGCGCCAGTTCCTCTTCCGCCGGGTGGTGGCCGCGACGTTGATCGACGACCAGATCGACGACGAAGAGATGGACTT
>JAUVBO010000962.1 GCA_030591195.1 Pseudomonadota bacterium | reverse complement strand
GCTCACGAGGCGCTGCCGCCGGAAGAGAACGCGGCGGTGACGCCCTTTCTACCGAAGCTCAGCGGCGCGACCGAAGAGGAGCCACCCAATCAAAGCGATTCTACTGGGGCGCCTCAACCCGAATGAATCCAGCGCCGGCAGCCGAGCAGCAGGCAGAAGACCAGGATGAAGATATTGATGCCCACTGTCGTGATGACCTGGTGAACCGTCCAGCCGAGAATGGGACAGCATCATGGACAGCACAAGCTGTGTCTGCCAGCTGAGCGGTGACGACCGCGGCCCTCAGCACCGCGACCGGTACGACGCCACCGCCTCGCGGTAGATCTGGGCGTCGAGCGCGTAGCGCCAGCGCACCACTTTGAGCGGCACACCGCAGCATGGGCAGTCGATCAATCGCCTGAGGCGATCGAGCTGGCGGAGAACCGCTCGCCTGCCCGAGGCTTCGACCTTCTCGAACAGGTCGGTGGCGCGCTCGGTGACGAGGAGCTTGTTGCGCTTGGTCTTCAGCAGCCGCCCAGCGAGCAGCCGGTTGATCGCGCCGTGCAGCTCTTGATGCGTGGGAATCGCGTGGTTGATCCAGTCCGCGGTCGCGATCACCGCGTCGAGGTCCTTCGCTTCCCGCCCGCAAGCATAGAGCGCCGCGAGCAGTATCCAAGCGTCGGCGTCGAGCCACGCCGCTGGGAGCTGCGAGCCTTTGGCGCGCCGGTATCCAGCGGGCGTGAGGAACCACCTCTCGCCCACCGACGTGAGCTCCCCGTCGCTCTCGAGCTTTCGCAGGATCTCGAGCGCCCGCTTCTTCGCCTGCTTTTGCTTGGTACGGTACGCCACGTTGTTGCTCGCCTCTCCGAGCTTGGTGCCGACGTTGCGGCGATACGCGAGCACCTCGAAGACCGCCTGTTCGTTCGTCATCTCCACGTCCTTCTGCCCCGAAAATGGTCTGGATCGCGTCGTTGCCGCGGATCGGGAACGCGCTCGACCAGCAGGGCTTCTACGCCGCGCACGGCCGCCTTGTCGAGATCTACGTCGCTGGCGATGCTCGATGCCAGCGCGGTTGCGTCCGCAGACGTCACCCCGTAGTCTGGGTGCTTCTCACCAAACGAGTGGAGGCGACCGTGCGGCGTCGGCGCTGGATGATCGCGGCCCTGGCCGCGTTGCTCCTGATCTCGCTCTACTACCTATGGCCTCGTTCCTACTGTCGCTCGGCCAGGGATGCCTACGACATCGAGGTCCCCGAGTGCCCCGACGGCAAGGTGCGCCAGACCGTGCGCATCGACGGCGTCGGGTTGCGGCGTGGCGGCAAGGGAACCGTTCGACTGCGGGCCACGGCGCGCTACACGGTGGCGCTGGCAGACGAGGCGCGCTCGGCGCCGATCAACACCGCCGAGGGCAGCAGCTTCAAGGCCACGCTCTCGATCATCGACAGCAGCGGCAAGGAGCATGCGCTCTCGCCGGAAAAGGGGCTGCTCAAGCCACGCAAGGGCTGGACCCAGGCGTGGGACCACATCCACGCGGCGGTGGCGCTGCCGGCGGGGCTGCGCGATGGCGACTACAACCTCCGCGCCCGGGTCCGCACCAAGGTCGGCGAGAGCACCGTCGACCTGCCGCTGAAGCTCTACGCGCCAGCGCGGATCCACGTGCTGACCGACCGGCCGCTCTACGAGCCAGGCAACCGGATCAAGTTCAGGGCGATCGTGCTGCGGGCCCGCGACCTGACCCCGATCGACCACCGCCCCGGCACCTGGCTGGTCACCGACCCGTCGGGGACCGTGCTGCTCGAAGAGCAGGCCCCAGCCGGCGAGTGGGGGGTGGTGGCCGGCAGCTTCCTGCTCGACCAGCAGGCGCCCACCGGCCGCTGGACGATCAAGTGGCGCTCGGGCGCCGACACCGCCAGCGCGACGGTCCGGGTCGAGCCGTTCACCCTGCCCCGCTTCCGCGTCCAGGCGGCGCCCGGCCGACCGTTCTATCAGGCAGGTGATCGGCCGCAGGTCTCGGGCTCGGTGATCTACAGCTCGGGGGCGCCGGTGCAGCGGGCCCAGGTCGAGCTGCGGTGGCAGGTGCAGGGCTCCTGGCCGCCGCCGGCCGCCTGGCAAGCACCCACCGGGCTACCCCGGCGGGCGACCACCGACGCCACTGGCGCCTTCTCGGTCCAGCTACCAGAGGTGCCCCGCGATCTCCAGGGTCAGGTGACCCTCGCCGCCCGGGTGGCAGCGATCGACCCCGCCGGCGACCGGGTCGAGGGCGCGACCTCGGTGCTGCTCAGCGAGCACGCGATCCGCGCCACGGCGATCACGCCGCTGGGCGGCGGCCTGATCGGCGGCTCCAACAACCGGCTCTACCTGCGGGTGACCACCGCCGATGGACAGGCCCTGCCGGGCGCCAAGATCAACGTCCGCAAGGCGTGGCTGGCCTCCGAGCCCGGCGTCGACGCCGAGCTCGACGACAACAGCGTGACGCGGATCCAGATCGATCCGGGCGCGCCGGTGACCGTGGTCATCCCCGCGCCACCGTTCCGGCCCCGGGCGGCAACATCGAGCCGCAAGGTCAGCCGAACCGGCGCCACAGAGCTCGCGCGCGACGAGGACGCCAGCCTCGGCGACCAGGTCGAGATCGACCGCTGGCTCGCGCTGCTGGCGCCCTGCGCCAAGTGGATCACCGACGACGAGAGCGAGGCGCGGGT
>JAUVBO010000895.1 GCA_030591195.1 Pseudomonadota bacterium | reverse complement strand
GAACGGCGCCCGCGCGCGCGCCGGGGGCAAGACCGACTGGGACCTGGCGACGCTCGACCTGCGGCCGGGTGCGCGCCTGTCCGACGGGATCGAGGCACTCGACAACGACACGGTCTCGGGGCCGAAGCGCGGCCTGTCGGCTACGGGTTACCTCAAGATCTTCAGCCCCGAGGACCGGCAGCGACAGATCCTCGAGCTCCAGCGCCAGGTGGCCGAGCAGGCGTTGAAGCTGCTGGCCAGTCGGCTGCTGCTCTTCGCCGAGCCCGAGCCGCTGAAGCCGAGCCTGCGCCTGGAGCGCGCACGCGCCGCCCACCGGTCCCAGGCCCACTTGGTCGACAACGTGCGCGAGCTGCGCAACCGGATGCGCGAGAACAAGCTCTTCCCTGACGCGGTCTTCCGCGCGGTGGGGGCGATGCGCCAGCGGCTCGGCACCCTCACCGGCGCCGGAGCCAAGGTGCTACGCGAGCTCCAGGCCTCCGAGCGTCGCGGCCAGGTCCGTGAGGGCAAGCTCGAGCGGCTGCGCGCTCACAATGCTCGCTCGGTCCTCGAGCTCGAGCGCGATGCGCTCGAGCTCGCCGATCTGCTCCACGAGCAGCAACTGCAGGGCCTACTCTCCCTCAGCCGGCGGCTGACCGTCGCGCGCCAGCGCCTCTCGGACCTGATCGCCCGCTATCGCAAGACCCGCGACAAGCGCCTGCGCGACGAGATCATGCGTGAGATTCGTTACATGCAGGCCCAGCTGCAGCGGCTGCTGGCGCAAATGTCGGACCTCCGGCGGACGATCCCCGACGAGTACCTCAACCTCGAGGCGGTCAAGGCCGTCCGCCTCGGCGCCAGCCTGCAGCGGCTGTCGTCGGCGCTCGGCAGCGGCGACCTCAAGCAGCTCGAGGCCGCGCTCGAGGCCCTCGATCGGGACCTCGAGCAGCTCCAGGGCTTGCTCGGGACCAACCTCGGGGGCTTCCGCGGCGGCCGGATGCAACGGCGCGAGAAGGCCTTCAACCAGCAACTCGACCGCCTGCGGGGGCTGGAGACCGAGCAACGCCAGCTCGCCAAGAGGACCGGCCGGCTGGTGGAGCACTACCGTCGCAAGGCGGCTCAGGTCCTGAAGAACCGGGTCGCCCCGTTCATCAATCGCCAGCAGGCGCGCCTGCGGAGACTACGCAAGGAGGTGGACGAGATCGACCGCCGCCCCCTGGCTTCCTACCAGCGCGAACAGGTGGCGCGGATCAAGAAGCGGCTCATCGGGCTGCACAGCATGCTCAAGCAGCGGGACGTCGACCAGGCGCTAAATATGGCCCAGCGGGTCCACAACGGGCTCAAGACCCTCCGCGACGACCTGGTCGAGGACATCGAGGTCCACTACGGCTACGGTCGCGCGCGGCTGCGCCGGGCGCTGCGGCACACGCGGCGCGCCCGCAGGCTCGCCGCTGAGATCGAGCACGAGATCGAGTCGATCTTCCCCGAGCCGCGATCGCTGCTGAGCCCGCAAGACCGCCGGCAACTGGGCCAGCTCCGACGCCGGCAGCAACAGCTGCGCCGCAGCGGCGAGCAGCTGGCCAAGGAGCTACGCAAGCGCCCCAGCGCCGCCGCTGGCGGGCCCGGCCTGCTCCGGGGTCTGCGCGGTGCGACGAAGCTGATGGAGCGCGCGGCCAAGAAGCTCGGTGCGGTGAAGCCCCAGGAGGCGCGCAGCGACCAGCAGGCCGCCGCAGCCCAGCTCGCGAGCCTCCAGCGGCAGCTGCGACGGGCCCGCCAGCCACGGGCGGCCTCCCGGGCGGCCCAGCGCGAGCGGGTCAAGATCCCCGGGGCCGAGGCGTTCTCCCCGCCGCGCGAGTTTCGCCAGGACATCCTCGAGGCGATGAAGGAGAACCCGCCGCGGCGCTACGAACGACAGGTCAAGCGCTACTACGAGGAGCTGGTGCGATGACGAAGAAGCGGCGCTGCCTTCGAAGCGCGCTGGTCTTCGGACTCGCCTTCGCCGCCCTGGGTCTGGGCCAGGCATCAGCCTCGCCCAAGCCGATCGACGTTCGCCGGCTGCTGCTCGAGTGGCGCGTCGACGAGGCAGCCGCCCTGCTCCGGCGACTCCAACGGCGTGGCGGGGTCGACGGCTTGTTGCTGGCCGAGCTCGGCGGCCAGCTGCGATTCTTCCAGGGTCGCTATCGCGAGGCCCTCGACGAGCTCCGGCGGGTGGCCCGCCGCCAGCCGAGCGCTGCCCGTTCGCCCCTTCGCGAGCTGATCCGGCTGGTGGAGACCACCGCCAAGGAGGTCCGGGGCTACGTCGAGCGCCCGAGCGCCGGGGGGCACTTCCGCTTCCGGGTCCCCAAGGGCAAGGACGAGCTGCTGATCCCGTTCGCCGGCCAGACCCTCGAGGCGATGCGCCAGCGGCTGCGCACGGATCTCGGCATCGTCCCCGGCGGGCCGGTGCTGGTCGAGGTCTACCCGCGCCCCGAGTCCCTGGCCCGGGTCTCGCCGCTGACCGTGGCGGAGATCGAGCGCACCGGCACGGTGGCGCTGTGCAAGTACAATCGCCTGATGATCGTCAGCCCGCGGGCCCTGCCCCGCGGGTACGCCTGGCGCGACACCCTGGCCCACGAGTACGTCCACCTGCTGGTCGGGCGACTCTCGCGCAACCGGACGCCGATCTGGCTGCAGGAGGGCCTGGCCAAGTTCCTCGAGGTCCGGTGGCGCTCAACACCCAACGCTGGTGGGCGGCTGTCGCCCGCTGAGGAGCACCTGCTCGCCAGCGCTAGCCGGGGCAAGCGACGGCTGATCCGCTGGAGCGAGATGCACCCCTCGATGGCGAAGCTACCGAGCCAGGAGGCCACGGCCCTCGCCTTCGCCCAGGCTCACACGGCGGTCGACTTCATCGTCCGCCAGGGCCG
>JAUVBO010000972.1 GCA_030591195.1 Pseudomonadota bacterium | reverse complement strand
CCGTGGCGCCGCGGATCAGCGTCACCGGGTGGGTGACCCCCGCGCTGACCGCCGTGGCCCTGGTGGCTGGCTGGCTCGCCGCGACCCGATCGGCATCGTCCGCCAGCGGGTGGCTGCAGAGGGGGCTCGGGCGGGGCGTGGTCGACGGGCAGCCCACGGCGGTGAGTGCGGTGACGAGGGCAGAGAGGTGCAGTCCGCGGCTCGACATGGCGTGTTTCCTGTTTGGAGTGCGTCGCAAGGCCGAGCGAGGCGAGGCCGTTGTGGGGTGAGTCGCGAGAGCAGCGCTCTCGCGACGAGGGGGCTTTGCGAAAGCCCCCTGTGGTCTCAGCGGAGCTGCATCCGGATCGGGGCCTGCCAGCGCTTCAGCGTGATCAGGTGATCCGGCTTGTCGGAGTAGGGGTGGAAGTCGACCAGCGGCACGGTTGAGTCGTCGCCGCTGATCCCGGTGGCCGGGTGAATCAGCGATCGCGAGAGCTTCTGATCGAGCAGCAAGTAGTCGTTGGCGGCTGCGGCGGCCCAGGGCAGCGCCTCGCCACCGGGGTCGTCCGGCATCATCGGTGACGGGTAGGCGGTGTTGAGGAAGCTCGCGTGGAAGTGATGGTGGTGGTGCAGGAACCAGCCCATTTGCTGGCCGGTCTTCTCGTAGGCTACCTTGACGAAGTTGTTCACCGCCGAGGAGGTCAGCAGGCCCTGCTGGGCCAGCTTCTGGGCCTCGGCCTTGAGCAGATCGCCGATCTGGCCGTCGACGCCGATCACCCGCATCCGCCCGCTCTCGAACAGCTTGCCGAGCATCATCGCGGTTCGCGGGGCGTCGAGGACGCCGGTGGGTGGCAGGGGCGAGCCGGTGCAGTGGTAGGCCTCCTGGCCGTTGACCGTGTGGGGGCAGACCGGGCCTGGGTCGGCCATCCCAGAGGTCTGGAAGTAGGAGCTGTCGAGGTCCATGCCGGCGACGTGGGTGCCGGGCGGGTGGCGCATCTGGCAGGTCGTGCTCTCCTGGAAGCAGATCTGGCCCGACTGGTAGTCGTACATCGGCGTCTGGCCGTACTTGTCGCTGAGGTCGAAGGTGTGGACCGGCAGGCTGCCCGGCAGCAGGCAGGCCACCTGGGAGGCCGCGTACATGTAGATCATCTGCTGGTCCTTGCGGCCCCAGCTCCAGTCGGCCGGGTGGCCGCGGACGAAGCCGTCGCCCGAGGCGGGCATCAGCGACAGCTTGCTGCAGGCCGCGGTCCCCGCGGTGCAGTGCAGCGGCGGCGGGTTGCAGCTGCTCTGGCCGCTGCAGGCGCTCTGGTCGAACTTGCAGTTGGTGCACTTGAGCGTGCCGCCCCCGTAGCCGAAGGACGCGCAGCTCATGTTGTTCAGATCGGTGCCGTCGCAGTCCTCGCCGATGCCGATGCTGTTGTCGCCGCAGACCGGCGGCGGGTCGGTGGTGCAGGCGTAGCCGCTGCCGAGCTCGTTGCACGACATGCCCGTGGGGCAGCCGGGCGTGTTCGGGTCGCAGAGGACGCCGCAGATCGTCGACCCGTCGGTGAGCTTGAAGGCGCAGGCGGCGTTGGGCGGCGAGGTCGGACAGGGCTTGCTGTCGTCACACGCCTGGGTGCAGAAGCCGGTCTTCTGGCCGGTGACGCTGGCGATCACGCACTGCAGCCCCGGCAGGCACTCGCCGATGGTGTCGCCGCAGAGATCGCCGAACTTCCCACCAGTCGGAGTGCCGGTGCAGCCCGAGGTGTCGAAGCCGCAGCTGCCGCCGCACTTGAGCGTGCCGCCGTCGTAGCCGAGGGCCTGGCAGTCCTTACCGTTGAGCGCCGCGCCGTCGCAGTCCTCGGCCCCCTCGACCTTGCCGTCGCCGCAGATCGGCTGGGCCTCGCTGGTGCAGTACTTGGCGCCGTCGCCCTCGACGCAGTAGAGGCCGGGCGGGCAGACCGTGCTGTCGCAGAGGAAGCCACAGACCTTCTGGCCATCGCCGAGCTGGAAGATACAGTCGGCGCCCTTGGGCACGCTCGGGCACGCCTGGGTGTCGCAGTTCGCGGTGCAGAAGCCGACGTCGGCGCCCTGGGGCATGACGCAGAGCAGGGGATCGGCGCAGTCACCGATGGTGTCGCTGCAGGTCTGGCCAAACTGGCGACCGCTTGGCGTGCCCTGGCACCCGGCCTCGTCGAGCTTGCAGTCGGCCGCGCACTTGAGGTCGCCGCCGGTGTAGCCGAGCGCCTGGCAGGTCAATCCGTTGAGCTCGGCGCCGTCGCAGTGCTCGCCATTATCGAGCGCGCCGTTGCCGCAGCTGGCAGCTGGCGGCGGTCCGTCGGGCGTGGGCGTGGCGCCGTCGTCGACAACCACGCCGCCGTCCTCACCGCCTCCCGTGTCGGCCGCCGGCGTCGAGCTGTCCTTGTCGGCCGTCTTGGTGTCCGAGCCGCAGGCGGCGAGGGTCAGGCTCGCGACCAACGCGATGGCCCAGAATATTGGTGATTGGGCGCTGCCACGTCCCGCATGCATCCGTGAATCCTCCAAGTTGGGGTCTAAGTCTGTGCTTCGCATTGCTCATAAGGTCGTCCATTGGACGACAGTCGCGCGTAACATCCCACATGGCGAATTCGGACGTCAAGCGTCCTAGATTGTCATGTGACAACGCCTATTTGTTCGGGGGGT
>JAUVBO010000455.1 GCA_030591195.1 Pseudomonadota bacterium | reverse complement strand
GCAAGTCAACCCAATTTGCCTGTTTTAAATACCCCTAAAGACAGCCCTAAAAAATCAAAAAAGGGAAAAGAAAATGGCTGGTCCTTTAAAAAAGCTGCCGGAATAGATTTTCTTTATAATGACAACATCCTAAGCAATGGCCCGGGATATATGGACGACTTTGTTGCCGGTGTTTATCCCTGGAAATTCAAAACTGAAAGTATGCGCAGCGGGTTGGTCGGACGGGGTAACCCCACGGGATCGAGCAGCGCGAAGTGCATGCCCGCCGCCCGGGCCGCCGCCCCGTCGACCCGGTCGATATCGCCGACGTAGAGGCAGTCGGCGGGCGGGACCGACAGCTGCTCGGCGGCTCGCAGCAGCAGCTCGGGGTCAGGCTTGGAGACGCCCTCGATGGCCGAGTCGAGGCGCACGCGCAGTAGCCCGCTGAGCTCCACTCGCGCGAGCTGGCTCTCGAGGGCGCCGTCGTTGTTGGAGGCCACGGCGAGCGCAAAGCCGGCCGCGCGCAACCCCTCGAGCTGCCCTTTGACCTCGGGCATCGCGAAGTGAAAGATGTCGCTCTCGCGCGGAAACCGCGTCGCCGTTCGTCGGGCGAGCTCCGCTGCCAGGCGGTCGGTGGTCGCCTCCGGGACGTTCGCGCCTCGCAGCAAGCGCGTCATCAGATAGAGACGAATCGCGTCCGAGTCCACCGCCATCCCCCGGCGATCCATCCCCGTGTCGAGGTCCACCTCGTGGATCATCCGGTAGTAGGCCAGGTGCAGGTCCTGGCGAGATAGCACCGCGCCGAGCTCGCTGGACTCGATGCAGATCCAATCGAAGTCAGGATGGAGCAGCACCCCGCCAGCGTCGCAGATTACCGCGCGGATCGCCTCACGGCGCACCGGCTACTCTTGGCCCCGCGACGACGCAGCGTCGAACGGTCGCGTCTCGCCGGCGATCCGGAAGCTGGTCCCGCCGATCTCGAAGGCGTCGCCGAGGGTCAGCCGCACCGGGGCGGTGGCCACCTGCCCCTGGTGGTGGACCTGGACCCGCCCACCGCGGGGCTCGAGCCAGTAGGCGCCGTCCCTGCGCACCACCCGCCCGCAACAACCCTCGAGCTTGAGGGGACCGATCTGCACCACGTAGGTCAGCTCCACCTCGTCCAGCTGGCCCAGCTGGTGCTCGATCACCCTGTCGCCGGTGGCGACCACCATCTTGCTCGGCAAGGGCGAGGCCGGCGGTGGCGGGGCCGGGAATGCCGCCGCCGGCGGTGGCGGGGCCGGGGATGCAGCCGCCGGCGGTGGCGGGGCCGGGGATGCAACCGCCGGGGGTGGCGGGGCCGGGGACGCAGCCGCCGGGGATGCCGCGGCCTCTGCGGGCGTGCCCGGCACGTAGATCAGCTCGACGTTGCCGATGCAGATCCGGTCGCGGTCCTTGAGCACACGAGCGGCCGACAGGCGCTGGTCGTTGACGAAGGTGCCGTTGGAGCTGCCGAGATCCTCGACGAGGTGCTCGTCGCCCCGCAGGTGAATCCGCGCGTGCTGACGCGAGACCCGCACGTCGGTCACCGCCAGCTCCCCCGCGCGGCCGATGATGGTGTCGTCGTCGGTCAGCTCGAAGATCTTCTCGCCGCTCGGGGTTCGCACCAGCAGGCGGGGCCCGCTCGACTGTTCCATCTGAAAGATCAGGCTGTGACCGTCGGGGATCAGGTCGTCTCGCGAGACAGTGCCGTCGATAGCTGCCTCACCCTTGGTCACGCGTTCGACTAGCGCGGCGAGCTTGGTCCCGCCGTAGTCGGGGGAAGTGGCCGAGAGGAACTTGGTCAGCTCCACCTGAAGCTGGTGAGCGTTCTGGTAGCGCTCCTCGACCCGCTTGGCGAGCGCCTTCATCACGATCCCGTCGAGGCCGGACGGCACCTCGGGACGAACGCTGGCCGGTGAGCGGATGTCGGCCTTGCGCACCGCGGCGACCAGCTCGCCCATGTTGTTGCTGTTGTAGACCATCTGGCTGGTCAACATCTCCCACATCACGATCCCGGCCGAGAAGAGATCAGTGCGGGCGTCGGCCTTCTGCCCCATCGCCTGCTCGGGCGCCATGTAGTTGACCTTGCCCTTGATCACGCCCGCCTGGGTCTTGGTCGTCATCCCGGCGGCCTTGGCGATCCCAAAGTCGACCACCTTCACCTCGCCGTTGCGCGAGACGATGATGTTCTGCGGGCTGATGTCGCGGTGGACGATGTTCTGCGCCTTGCCCGCCTTGTCCTTGCGCGTGTGGGCGTAGTGCAGGCCGCTACAGATCTGCCGGCCGATGTAGGCGACCGCCTCGATCGGCAGCCGCTCGCCGAGGGTGTGAAGCCCGTTGACCAGCTCGAGCACATCGAGGCCATCGACGTACTCCATCGCGATGTAGTAGATCCCATCGACGTGGCCGAGGTCGAAGACCTGCGCGATGTTGACGTGAGAGAGACCGACGGTGATCTTCGCCTCGTCGATCAACATCCGGATGAAACGCTCCTCGGTGGCGTACTCCGGGTTGATCACCTTGAGCGCGAGGTACTTCTCGAAGCCCGCGAGCCCGCGAGTCTTGGCGAGGTAGATCCGGGCCATCCCACCGCCGCCGATCGGCCGAACGATGTAATAGCTACCGAACTCCGCGTCGGGAGCTAGCTGGTCTGCCACCGCTTCTCCGAGTGGTTGTCGCGCAGCGGCTCTGGCGCCGATGCCACTGAGACTATTGATTTTCGCACCGATCTCGGCGCGCGGCCAATCAAAAGCGTGTGGCGCCGCTACGCGACGCTCAACCCAGCTCGGCGGCCATCTTCTCCTCGACCTTCAGCAGCTCCTCCTGCTGGCGCTCCCAGCGGCCATAGAGCTCCTCGAGCTTGGCCTTGTTCTGCTGGTAGCGGTCGAGCGTCTGCTTGAACCGCTGGTGGTCCTGGTACAGCTCCGGGTCGGCGAGCTTCGGCTCGAGGTCGGTCTGCTCGCGCTCGAGCTTGCCGATCCGCTTCTCGAGCTCATTGACCCGCTGCCGGATGCCGCGGGTCCGCTTGGCCAGCGCGTTGCGCTGCTCGGCCTCCCGCCGCTTGCGCCCCTGGCGCTCGCTGCGCGACTCACGGTGCTCGACCTCCTCGGCCGGCGGCGGTGGTGATGACGACGACGCAGCGCCACCGCTGGCAGCGGGCTGCGGCTCGCTCCGGGCCACTGCCTCGGCCTCAGCCGACGCCTGACGCTCGAGGTACTCTCGCAGGTTGCCCGGGTACTCGATCAGCTCGCCGCCGCTGATGTCCCAGACCTTGGTCGCGAGCCGGTTGACGAAGCTGCTGTTGTGGGACACGAACAGCAGCGTCCCGCCGTAGCCGGCGAGGGCCTCGGCGAGGGCCTCAGCCGACGCGATGTCGAGGTGGTTGGTCGGCTCGTCCATCAGCAGCAGGTTGGTCGGGCGGACCATCAGCCGGGCGAGCAGCACCCTGGCTCGCTCCCCCCCCGAGAGCACCGCTACCGGCTTGGTCACGTCGTCACCGCGGAAAAGAAAACCGCCGCAGACGCCGCGGATCCTCGTCTCGCCCGCGTTCGGAGCTACCCGCGAGACCTCCTCGAAGATCGACCGACGTGCGTCGAGCTGATCGGTGTGGTGCTGGGCGTAGTACCCGAGCTCGACATGGGCGCCAAGCCGCACCGACCCCTCGTCCGGCGAGAGCTCGCCGGCGATGATCTTCAGCAGCGTGGTCTTGCCAGCGCCATTGACACCGATGATCGCGATCCGCTCGCCGGCGTGAACGTTCTTGCTCAGCTGCCGGTAGAGGTGAAGCTCGCCGAAGGCCTTGCTCATCCCCTCGATCTGGACCACTTCGCGGCCGGCCCGCGCCACCGGCGGAAAGGAGAACGAGAGCGTCGCCTGGTCGACCAGCGGCCGCTCCAGCTCGAGCGCCTTCTCGAGCTTCTTGACCTGCTTGGCGCGGCTCTGGGCCTGCCGCGCCTTGTTCGCCTTGGACTTGAACCGCTCGACGAAGCGCTGCTTCTCCTTGAGATCGCGCTCGCGGTTGCGTGCCCGGGCGTCGAGCACCTCGCGCTCGGAGGCCCGCTGCGCGAGGTAGGCGTCGTAGTTGCCCCGGTAGGTCCGCAGGCCCTCGGGCTCGAAGCTGATCACCCGCTCGGCGTGCCGGTTGAGGAACTCCCGATCGTGACAGATCAGCACCAGCGCGCTGCGACACTCGTCGAGGAAGCCGTTAAGCCAGCGCACCGAGGGCACGTCGAGGTGGTTGGTCGGCTCGTCGAGAAAGAGCGCATCTGGGTTCTGGAAGAGCATCCCGGCGAGGGCCCCGCGCATCTTCCAGCCGCCGGAGAGCTCGTCGGTGGGCCGCGGCAAGTCAGCCTGGGCGAAGCCGAGGCCCACGAGCATCCGGATCGCCCGCCGCTCGCTGTAGTAGGTCTCGAAGTGCGTCAGCTGCTCGTCGGGGTCGTCGGTGGCGTCGAGCTCG
>JAUVBO010000789.1 GCA_030591195.1 Pseudomonadota bacterium | reverse complement strand
TGGGCGCAGCAGGATTTGAACCTGCGACCTCCACCGTGTGAGTGCGGGTCGTTCGCCCGTGTTTTCGCGCCATTCCCTCGCGTCGTCTTAGCCCGGCCGGCGAACCGTCCGACTTTCCTGAGCTCCCAGGGCCCTGCCGGCAAAGCGCCGCTCTCGTGTACCCGTTGCCGGCCCTCAAGAAGAACGTCGACCGGATCGAACACCTTGACCGGCAGCAGAAAGCTGCCTGATCATTCACCCTCATCGGATGAGATGCCATGATGTCGTTTCGCGGAACCCGGCTGCAGGAGCTCCGGCTGCCCCAGGGCACCGTCTGGATGCTGGAAACCCTTGCCGAGGCCAAGGGCCAGCAGAAGCTCCACGAGCACCAGTCGCCGCAGCTCCTCGCCTCTCTGCGCGAGATGGCGCTGGTCGAGAGCGCCGAGTCGTCCAACCGGATCGAGGGCGTCACCGTCGGTCGGCGCCGGCTGCGTCCCCTGGTCCTCGGCAACGCGCCACCCCGCGACCGCCCCGAGGAGGAGATCGTCGGCTACCGGCGCGCCCTGAACTGGGTCCACGAAAAGGGTGCAGCGATCCCGCTGTCACCCGAGACCTGCCTCGAGTTGCACGCCCTCGCCCAGGGCGGCACCACCGGTGACGCCGGGGTCTACAAGACCCGCTCCAACGACATCATCCAGATCCACGCCGATGGCCGGCGAGAGGTTCGCTTCCGGCCCCTCGGCCCCGACCAGGTCGAGTCAGCGATGTCCGAGGTGTTCCTCGCCTACCACGACGGGATCGACCAGAGCCGGATCACGCCGCTCGTCGCCGTGGCCGCGCTGATCCTCGACTTCTCGTGCATCCACCCCTTCCGCGACGGCAACGGCCGGGTGTCGAGGTTGCTTTGGCTGCTGGCGCTGTACCACCACGACTTTTCGGTCGGTCGCTACATCAGCCTTGAGCGCGTGGTCGAGCAGACCAAGACGGACTACTACGAGACACTGCAGAGGAGCTCGGCCGCCTGGCATGAAGGCCACCACGACCTCGAGCCGTGGCTCTCGTACCTGCTGTCGACAATGCGGTCGGCCTACCGCGAGCTCGAGGCGCGCGCCAGCCGGGCGCGCCCCAAGCGCGGCACCAAGACGGAGTTGGTGGATGCGGCTCTCGAGGGCACCTCGGGCCCCTTCGGTATCGCTGACATCGAGCAGCAGTGTCCGAGCGTCAGCCGCGATCTGATCCGCCGCGTGATGAATCGCTGGCGAGCCGGGGGCAGGTTGGTGATGCTCTCGCGCGGCCGGGATGCGCGCTGGCAGAAGGGGGGCGGGAATGACGACCTGCCACATTAACGTGGTACCAAAAGTGGCACCAAGCGCCGGTGAGGGCCTCGGCGTTGGACAGTAGCCCTGCTGCCACCGACACCCGCGAGCATCTGGTCCGGGCGCTGACCGCGAATCTCGTTGGCCCCTTGGACCTCTACAACCCCGACGCCGTCGAGGTGCTCAACTTCCCGCCATACCGGTTGCATCTCAGGGGTTTTCTCTGTCGGTGCTGCCGCAATTCTCCGAGGGCAAGACGCTCACGGCGACCGCGGGCTGCGCCGACTGCGGCTGTTAGAGCCTCAAGGAAAGGGGCAAGCGAGCGCGCAACATCTTGGTTTTCAGGTGGAAGCACACCTGGGGCTGTCGGCAGTCATGTCAGGGGATCAGGTGGAGGAAAGAAAACCGCCCCGAGCGAGTAGACGCTAACGGGGCGTTTCAACAACTGAATTTGTTGGGCGCAGCAGGATTTGACGCGGGAGCGCGCGGCGCGGAGCCGCAACATCTGCGAGCCAATAGAAAAGGCCCCCGCACCCAAAGTGGGGGGCCTTTTGTGTGGGCGCAGTAGGATTTGAACCTACGACCTCCACCGTGTGAGGATGGCACTCTTCCGCTGAGTTATGCGCCCTCAGCTACGCTAGTCGCCCGTGGTAGCACGCGGTTTCAACGATTTCAAGCACCGAGCTTCTTGCGGACCGCCTGGGTCAGCAGGTCGGCGTAGACCGCGGTCCCGATGGCCACCGCGTGCTGCGGGTCGATGGCGAGGGTGTTCGGACGTCCGAAGTACTCCGCCACCATCTCGCGGACCAGCGGCATCCGCGAAACACCGCCGGTTAGCGCCACGTGGCCCACCTCGGCCACCTTGACGCCAGCTTGATCCAGCGCAGCGGCAACGGTCTCCATCGATCGATCGATCAGCTGCCCGCAGGTCTCGGCGATCAGCTCGCGGTTGAGCGTCATCCGCAGGTCGACCGGCCCCGAGGCCGACTGGACAATCTCCTTGGCCAGCAACTCCACCTCGCGCACGGTGCTCAGCCGGCGCTTGGCCACCTCGCACAGCAGCACCAGCTGCTGCCACTCCACCGCGCGTTGCCGCAGGTCGACGTCGGCCTCGCGCCAGAACAGGTTCGCCGCGTGCTCGGCGATCACCAGGTCGAAGTCGTCGCCCCCGAGCCAGCCGTCGCCGGCCTTGGCCACCACCGTGAACTGCCCGCCCTTGGCGTTGAGCAGGGTGAAGTCGAAGGTCCCGCCGCCGAAGTCGTACACCGCGACCAGCTCCGACCGCCGGCCGAGCCCGCAGCCCACCGCCGCTGCCACCGGCTCGTCGACCACGCCCACGACCTTTATCCCCGCGAGCTCGGCCGCGTGCTTGATCGCCTGCCGCTCGACAGAGAAGCCCACCGGCGCCGAGAGCAACGCACGCTCGACCCGGCGCCCTGTCGCCCGTTCGGCCATGTCGCTCGCGTGGACGAAGATCTCGCTGCAGATCTGAGGCAACGTAAGCTGGTTGCCGAAGATCTCCGCCACCACCAGACCATCCGGCCCCTCGGTCAGCTCCGCCGGCGATGACCCGATCGCTGAGTCCACGTTGCGGTCGTCGTAGCGCTTGCCGATCAATCGCTTGGGTGAGGTCAGCGTGGTGCGGGGGTGCGAAGCGATGAGCCCCCGAGCCTTCCACCCCACCAGCGGCTTCTCGCCCTCGCGATAGCAGACCACTGAAGGGAACATCGTCCGGCTCGCGTCGTCCTTGAGCACCGTCAACTGGCCGCCCGCGACCACCGCCACGCTGGTGTAGGCGGTGCCGAAGTCGATGCCGAATATCGTGTTGTCGTCGACCCGGAGCGCCCGCCGCGTCGCTGGCTTCGCCGATGACGCAGGCGTTGGCGGCGCTG
>JAUVBO010000643.1 GCA_030591195.1 Pseudomonadota bacterium | reverse complement strand
TGAGGTAGCGGTGCTTGACCTTGGATCTGCTCGAGGTGTAGTCGCGCACGCTGCCAAGGGTCAGCCGCACGGTGAAGTTGGCGTCGGGGTAGCGCGCCCGCTTGACCTGCTGGACCCAGCGCGGCTGCAGTGCCGTGGCGAGGTACTGCTTGACCAGCTTCAGCGGCCCCTCGCGCAGGGCGCGCTCCTCGGCCTCGAGGTCGCGGGCGAACCGCAGCAGCGGATCGTCGAGCTTGGCCAGCTCGTCGCGGGACATCTTGAACGCCCTGACCCTCAGCTTGACCGCCCGGTCGATCTCGGCCGCTCCGGCACCGCGGGCAAACAGCTGGCTGCGGCCGTACATCAGGTCCACCGCGGTGGCCAGCGGGTCGGTGCTCGGTTCGGCTCCGGTGATCTTCTTGTAGTGCGCGGCGTAGTCGATCCCCTGATGGCGTGCCTCCCGCCGGAGGCGCCCGGCCTGTCGCCGCGTCGCGCGTAGCAGCCGCGCGACGCTCTTCAAGCGCGATCGGCGGGGCCGCGCCTCGGTCTGCTTGAGCAGCGCCAGCGCCAGCGCTCGTTCGGTCGCGAGCTCGGTCTCGCGCTCGACCCTGGCCGCGGCCTCGAGGAACCGATAGACGTTCTTGTCCTTGTAGCGGTCCTCCTTGCGCATTCGGTCGGGCTTGGCCTTCTCGACGCTCCACCGGGCGAGGTCGAAGGCCACGCGGGCCGTGGGCAGCAACCGGCGCAAGTGGTACAGGGCGGACACCTTGCGGTGAATCTTCTCGTACCCGGCGAAGACCCGGTCGATCTCGGCGAGCAGTCGCTGTGCCTGCTTCTTCCGCCGAGGATCCGCTGCAGCCTCGATCAGCTGTTTCTCCGCGGCGAGCTTGCGGTCGAGGACCTTCCAGCGGGCAAACCCGTCGCGCATCATCCGGTAGTACTTGATCGCGTTGAGCAGTCCGGCCTGGAGCCCGGCGTACTTGCGCCGGGCGTCCGGGCTGGACTTCATGCGCTGCTCGAGCACCGCCTGCAACTCCGTCAGTGCCTCGGAGGAGCTCGGAACCTGCCTGTCGCGGTGGAACCGCACCGCGCGGGCCGTGACGTGGCGGGAGGTGCGGGCGGGAAAGCCGATCACCAGCACCAGCGACCCGCGCTGGATCCCGTGGCGCGAGACCTTCAGGTGTACCGGCGTCCTCAGCGGCGCGGCGTCCTTGGCGTAGGCGCCGCCCTTGCCGTCCTTGCCGACGTAGGCCCGCAGGAAGGCGAAGTCTGCCGTGTGCCGCGGGTACATCCAGTTGTCGACGTCGCCGCCGAACTTGCCGAGCGCTCTCGGCGGCGCGAAGACCAACCGCACGTCGCGCACCCTGCGGTAGACGGAGAGGTAGTAGCTGGTGCCGCCGTTGTTGTCCGCCACGCGGCAGACGAAGCGGCCCGAGGCCTCGCAGCGCTGGCGCAGCTGCTCCTGGCGCAGCCGCAGCAGCTCGTAGCGCCGGGCGTAGTTGCGGCGGGTCGCCGCGGCCACCCCGCGCAGCATCTCGGCGGTGACGTCCTCGACGCGCTCGACCACCCGCAGGTCGTAGCCGGGGCAGGGCAGCTCGTCGGCCAGGGTCCGGGCGAGGTAGCCGCGGTTCATGATCCCCTGGTGCTTCTTGCTCGCGTCGAGGCGGGCGAGGCAGCGGTAGGCCACGTGGTGGTTGGTCACCAGCAGCCCTCGGTCCGAGACGAACGAGCCGGTGCCGCCCCGCGCCACCTGCACCACCGCCCGCGAGAGCCGCTGTAGTTGCTTGACCGGGATCTTCAGCCCGCTCTTGATCAGCCGGGCCTTCGGCAGCCGGTCGAGCAGGTACATCCCCTCGGCTGCCACGGCTGTCTGGGTGGTCGCCAGCGCGAGCAGCGCGCAACAAGCGCCCAGCACGGGGGAAGTGCGGTGCGCAGCAGTCAACGACGATCCCATGTCAGTGCTCCTCGGCGTTTGTTGGGGAAGAGTTCTCCTCAGCTGACGATCCCGTTGACGATCCCGCCGACGACGGCCAGATGTATCGCGAGCGTGACGCTGAAGTAGAACAGGCCGATCGGTCGCGCGAGCCCGCCGAGGCAAAACGAGAGGTCGGTCTCACCGACCTTGACGGCGGCGACACCCGACCCACCGACGCTGGTGACCCAGGAACAACGCACGGCGTCCATTGGGCCACGCCTCAGGTACTTCAGCGCGACGACCAACCCGAACAGCGGGATCGTCACGTACATGAAAAACTCGAAAACTATCCAGATCATTGTGTTGGCGTATCCGATCCCCCTCTGGCCTCCGACCGCTTGGACGATCGAGCCGATGGCAGCGGCGAGCACCAACAGGGCGAGGGCAACCACGACCAGATAACCTGCCACGCCGGGGGCCACGATCCAGAGGTACGCTCCGCTGCCGAGCCAGTAGACGCTCGACAAGATCAGCAGCAGGCGAGTGTGGACGGGCGCCGACAGGGCCTCCCCTGGGTCGGCGGGGAGAACCTTGTCGGCCAGTCTCTCCGCGCCGGCGACGTTGCCGGCCTCGAGCAGCTCTCTGAGCATCGAGACGAACTGCTTGATCTCGGAACGCTTCAGGGGCGAGTCCCTCGATATTCGATCGAGGCACGCGTCGATCGCCTGGGGCGGGCAGCCTTCGTTGCATTGGCGAATCTCGTCGAGGAATGAGGCGCGTGGCGTGGGGGAGTGTGACACGAGGTTCTCCGTGGAATTTTTGTGCAGCAATACTAGGAGAATCCAGACCTTGGGACCATACCTCCATCTCTGACGTCGGCGATCGTCAACGGGGTTACCTCGGAGACATGGCGGCTGCAACAGCCACCAGCGGAAGCTACCGCTGCCCCCTTGAAGACACTCAGACACAGTTAAAACAGCTACTTATGCCCACATGGCCACCTGTAGGTGGCAGGCATACACTTTGCTTGGTGCACCCACGTAACGAATATGCACCACCTTGGCCGCGCCCGATGGGCACCGCGGCCGAGCGAGGAGGTCTTTGATGCGACGGTATGGCTTGTGGATGATCTCGCTGGCGGCACTGCTGGCGTGGGGTTGCGGTGGCGCTGGCAACGGACCGATGGGCTCGAGCGGTAAGGCCGACGGCGTCCCGCCCGTCGATCCCGGGATGTTCGACTTCGGCGACGGCGACGAGGATGACGGCGCCGGGATCTACCAGCAGGGCCGGCTGGCGGTAGAGGATGGCCGGGCCGTCAGCGCCATCGCCCACTTCTTCGACTTCACCTTCCAGGGCGAGTTGATCGCCGACAGCTGGGAGGCCCAGTGGGGCGCCGAGCGGGTGATCCAGCGCCAGCTGTTCTACACGGTGGGACAGCTCAACGGTGACAACTCGGTCGGCCGGATGGACCAGGTCAAGCTCGAGGACGTCGTCACCGAGGACTTCGTCGGCGAGGACGGCGCGGTCGACCAGAACAAGCTGGTGGTCAAGTACACCGCGACCCTGCTGGTGGCCTGGGCCAAGCGCAACTACGAGGAGTCGGGCCCGGCCGGTGGTCAGTACGTCTTCAAGCTGCCCCACGACATGACCAGCGACGGCGAGGAGGCCTTCGTTGGCAAGTACGATCACTCCTGCGTCGAGTGGGGCGCCCACGACGTCGACCGCGACAGCATGTGGTACTACTACCGCCCCAACCGTTCCGGCTGCGGCATCG
>JAUVBO010000813.1 GCA_030591195.1 Pseudomonadota bacterium | reverse complement strand
GGTGAAGAAGCCGGCCCGGCCTGACAGCTCCGCCATCGCCAGCGCCCGCCGATGAACCTTGTAGGATCCGCCGATGCCGTAGAGCAGCTGGTCTGTCACCTCTGAGGCGAAGATCGAGGTGTTTTCGCGGAACAGCCAGCCGACGTTGGCCGCGATCAGCAGCTTGCCGAGGCGGTAATCGCCGGCCAGGCGGGGGCGAACGCTCAGGTTGGGATCGCCGCCGAAGCCGTCGTCGTTGCCCGTCGGGAAGGTGACGATCGGGGAAAACGCGAGCGAGAACCCCTTGAGGTCGCGGAAGATCATCGCCTTGAGCTGGAGTCGCAGGTCGCCGATGCCGGTGGCGCTGAGGTCGCCGGTGCGCTCGCCGTCGTTGTTGACGTCGTTGCCAGCAAGCAGCAGGTTGATCGGCAGGCTCAGGCCAACCTGGGCATGCAGCCACTTGTAGTGCAGTCCCATGGCGCCAGCGAGATCAGCGGTCATCTGGTTGGCCACCACCTCGAGCTCGTTGGCGTCGCCGAGGTCGAAGTCGCCACCGCCGCCACCCTGTTGCTCGAGCGTGTAGATCGAGAGGGGCTTGTGCTGGTAGTTGAGCATCAGCCCGACGCTGAAGGCGAGGTGGTTGGCCACTGACGCGGGCTCGATGGTCAACAGCGTATCGACACCAATCGCCGGCTCGAAGAGCTGAGTGTCAAATGACTTGGCCACCTGCGCTGTGGCGGGGGCTGAGGAGAGCGTCAGCAGGAGCGTAGCGACCGTGGCTAGGCGAATGGAGTGCATCGGGCTTACCTTGGATGTAGTCAATTACCACCGTCTGCCTACAACGCGGCGGATTGGAGTTGGCCGGATTGTTCCACAGCTTCCCGCATCTGTACAGCACCTGATCCGGGGAGGGCTCGGGATCGCTAAGCAGCCAGTGGGCGTCTAACCTCCCGGAGCTAGGGACCGAATTGACTTGACGGCATCCTCGGGAATGGGCCAAACTGATCGAAGAGGTTAGATATCCGTCCCCGCGGATGCGCAGCATCTCTCAAAGGGGTAACACGGGACGGATTTCGGCTCCCCCGAACAGCTCGCGCGGGACCAAATGCCGTGACGCCCGGCGGGGCAGCGGCGAATACCGGCGCCTGGTTCGAGAGCGGAGCAAACGAGACCTTTCAACGGTTTACGGTGGCGTACCCCACGCCGCACGGTTAGACGCGTCTAGCGGGAGAAATGTGAGGTTGTCGGTATGATGGACCCAGGTCCGGCGGGCGGAGCCCGGCGTGGCAAGCGTCGCGGTCGACGCTCCAACGGGGGGTCGGGAGAACGGGGCGGTGCTCGCCCCAACAGCGGCGGCGGTAACAGCAAGCGGCGGCGGAAGCGGCGGGACAATCGCGGCCAGAGGCCCCGGTCGGCCCATGACGCGATGCCACCGACCACTGGCGACGAGAGCAGCATCCTCGGCGGCCGGTTGGTTCAGGAGCGAGACCGCGGCGGGCGGTCCGAGGGACCGCCCGATGCCTTCGCGCTCTTCGCGGCCTACTACTGCGGCGTCACCCCCGACGATGGCTACCGCAAGCCGAACATCGAGGAGATCGCCCGTCGCTATGGCATGACGGCCGATGGCATCCGCGAGCTCCTGGTGGAGCTCGACCTCGAGCCGGGCGTGGTCAAGAGCACCTGCGACCTCGAAAACGGGCTGCTCGACATCCGCCTGGCGCCGGCGGGCATCAGCCGGACCGAGATCGCGCGCGATCTGTACCAGGAGCTCCTCGCCGCGCGCGCGGCCGCGGGCGACAGCTAACCGCCCTTTGATCCATCCCCGCT
This sequence comes from Pseudomonadota bacterium, assembly GCA_030591195.1. The sequence continues at coordinate 1,316 of JAUVBO010000813.1, read as the reverse complement.
GGGTTGCGTTGTGGCTCCTCGAGCTACCGACGGGTAGCCCTTCGTCGGCAGGCCTTGCCAGCGGGGCGCCTCGGCGGACGCCAGTCCGGCACTCGGGTCACCGTGCTCGATTGAGATGCGGCGCTCAATCCTTGGTCACCTCGCGCAGGAGCACTGTCGCGTAGGATCCCGCTGGCAGACAGAAAGCCAGCTGCAGCGCTGCCCTGTCGTCCTCGAGCCGCACCGCCTGGGCACTCGCCTCGGCCACGGGTACCGTCAGCGGACGACGACCGCCGCGAGCCAGCCGACCGAAGGCTGAGAACTGGTCCGGACTGACGCCGAACCGCTCTATCAACGCCTCCTCGCGGGCGGCCGCCGGGCTGCCGGCCTGCGGCCGAGGCATTCGCGGACCGCAGATCGGCCCGGTGATCACCACCTCGCGGCGTTCGAGGCGTGCCTGGTCGGTTTGGCGGTCCTCGCTGACGAACAGTCCGCCGCTGTCGGTGCGTCCGAGCACCTCACCACCGAGCAGCGTCATCAGCTCGCCGCGCTCGACCCGCTGGGCGAGGGCGCCGTTGAAGATCGCCGACTGCAGGGAAGAGATCAGCAGCCGGCGCTGCTGGCGGTCACGCGGCAGCTTGCGCTCGCCGCGCAGGGCGGCCAGCGCCAGCTCGGCGGTGTCGCCCCTGGCTCCGAAGCGCTGGGGCCGTAGAAGTTCGGCAGCCCGATCTCGCCGAGCTGCTCGAGCACGGCTGACGCTCGGTCGTGCGCGAGCTGGCCGTCGACCGCCAGCTCCCGCAGCCGGATCGTGAAGCGGTTGCCGCGCAGGTGCCCGGTCTTGAGCTTGTTGCGGTGGCGTGAAGCCTCGAGCACCCGCAGCTCGGGGGTCGCAGGAAGCGCCAGCAGCTGGTCCGGCGTCACCCCGGCCAGCGAGATCCACTGGCGCGTCACCGCGTGCTTGTCCTTCAGGCCGGCGTAGCCAGCCGACGAGGGCGGCACCGACAGCGCACGGCAGAGCCGATCGACCGCCTGGCGGGTGGTCAACCCCCGCTTCTCCACCCGCGCGTAGCCGTGGTCGCCCGTGCCGCACGGCAGGTAGGCCGGGATCTCCTCGACGACGAAGTCCTCGGGCTCAACCGGCCTGCCTCCAACGCCGGGAGCATCGGCGGTGAGCAGCGGCAGCTGGCCTTGAGGTTTCATCAGCGAGGTTTCAGCAGCGAGCTGGTTCGGCAGCGTGAGGCCAGGTCGGCGCCTATTCAGCCTGGTCCTTGGGGGGGGCGCCGATTTCCTCGGCCACCGCGCTGACCTCCGTGGTCTTGCGAACCATTCGCTGGTAG
>JAUVBO010000373.1 GCA_030591195.1 Pseudomonadota bacterium | reverse complement strand
GGCACCAAGGAGTGCACGGCGAACGAGAGCGCCGGCGTCTGGACCGGCGTCTGGAGCAGCTGCGTCGGCGACATCGGGCCGGACCCGGAGATCTGCAACGGCGTCGACGACGACTGCGACGGGCTGATCGATGACGACGCCGAGTGTCCGGGGGGCTCGCAGTGCATCGAGGGCCTGTGCACCTCGCCCTGCGGCAGCAAGGAGTTCGTCTGCCCGGCGGGCCAGGTCTGCAAGGACGGCTGGTGCGTCAGAGACACCTGCGACGCCAAGACCTGCGAGGCCGACGGCGGCCTCTGCAAGGCCGGCGAGTGCATCAACCCGTGCGAGGATGTCGAGTGCGGCAAGTTCCAGAAGTGTGTCCGGGGCGGCTGCGTCGATGACTCGTGCTACGAGGCTCACCCCTGCGCCGAGGACGAGCGCTGTGTCCAGGGCGTCTGCGAGGCCGACCCCTGCGCGCCGAGCAAGATCGACTGCGGCCCAGCGAGGTTCTGCAACGAGGGCCAGTGCCTCGACCTCTGCGAGCAGATGGCCTGCCCCGCGGGACAGGTCTGCAAGCTGGTCGACACGGGGAGCGGCAAGACGACCCAGTGCGTCGAGGATCCCTGCGCCGGCGTGCACTGCATCGAAGGTCTGCTCTGCGTCGATGGCACCTGCCAGGTCGATCCCTGCGAGACCATCCCGTGCGCCGCGGGCGAGGTCTGCATCGCGGGCGCCTGCGTCGCCGACCCATGTGAGCAGGTTGTTTGCCCACCACGGCACAGCTGCGAGGCGGGGATCTGCACCGCGGGCCCGCTGACCACTAGCATGGTGCTAGCCACTGGCGCGGGCGGCTGCTCCTGTGAGCTCGGCGCCGACGGTGCTGGTTCCGGTGCTGGTTCCTGGCCCGATGGCACCTGGCCCGGCCTGCTCGTAATCGCCGGCCTGCTCTGGCGACGGCGACGCCGCTCGACTAGGTGAAATAGCAGACTTGACGGAATGTCATTGCGACGGTTGACCCGGACGGGACAGCCGTAGATAGATTACGGGTCTGGAGAGCATACTCATGAGCACCTCACCCTACAGATGGTTGGTCGTCGTCGGCGTTGCGGTTGCCCTGGTAGGCTGCGAGCAGGATCCCCTGCGAATCCCCCACCTTCCAGACGGTGGTGCACTCGACGCGGCCGAGGACGCCTTCATGCCTGACATGATCGCGGTCGACTCCAACACCGAGCCCGACGTCCGACCCGACCTGAGCTACGACGCCTGCATCACCCAAATCGAGGTCTGCAACGGCGTGGACGACAACTGCAACAGCCAGGTCGACGAGGGCTTCGACAAGCTCAACGACGCGCGCTTCTGCGAGGACTGCAAGGGCTGCAAGGAGCTGCTGACCAAGGACGCTATCCCCGGCTGCAAGGCGGGCAAGTGCATGATCAACAGCTGCAAGGCGGGCTTCGTCGACGCCGATGGCGACATCTCCAACGGCTGCGAGTACAACTGCACCCCGAGCGGCGTCGAGGTCTGCGACGGCATCGACAACGACTGCAACGACCAGATCGACGAAGGCGTCCAGCTGACCCAGCAGATCTGCAAGTCCCTCGGCGCCTGCGCTGGCGCCACGGCCGAGTGCAAGGGCAAGGACGGCTGGGTCTGCCAGTACGGCGCCGACGTCGAGCTCCAGCCCTGCACCAAGGACGAGGACTGTGGCACCGGCAACCTCTGCGGCGCGGGCAACGTCTGCCCCAACCTGGTGATCGTCGACGAGCAGCGCTGCGACAACAAGGACGGCGACTGCGACGGCCTGGCCGACGATCCGTGGGCCAACCCGGCGTTGCCCGAGCCCCTCGGCGCCGAGTGCGTTCCGGTGCCGACCGGGACCTGCACCGACGACAGCCAGTGCGATCCGCCAGCCGGCCGCACCTGCAACACCAGCACCGGCATCTGCACCGAGAAGCAGGGCATCTGCAAGGACGCCGGGATGGTGACCTGCAAGGCCGACGGCACCGGGTCGGAGTGCACGCAGACCCAGAGCGGTGTCAACCCGGGCACCGAGGTCTGCAACGGCAAGGACGACGACTGCGACGGCCAGGTCGACGACAACCTCACCGACGAGCAGTGGGTCAACATCGGCACGGTGCAGATCTTCAAGTACGAGGCGAGCCGCCCCGACGCCACCGGCAGCGCCGCCGGCATCCTCTCCAACGGACGGCCCTGCTCGGTGCCGGGCAGGCTGCCCTGGGCCAGCGTCAGCCGTCAGGAAGCCGCCGACGCCTGCACCCGCGCCGGGGGGCGGCTGTGCAGCACCGCCGAGTGGATCAAGGCCTGCCAGGGCCAGAGCAACCTGATCTACCCCTACGGCAACACCTTCGATCCGAGCAAGTGTAACGGCCGGGCCTACGACCTGACCAAGGACGAGGTGCTGACCACCGACAAGCCGTCGATCTGCGTCAGCAACTGGGGTGGCGCGGGCACGATCCTCAACATGAGCGGTAACCTCAAGGAGTGGGCCAAGGCCAGCGGCACCAGCTACGAGCTCAAGGGCGGCGCCTACGACACGCCGAGCATCCCCGGCGCGGGCGCGGGTCTCTCCTGCACCTACCAGCTCCCGGCCCCGACCACCACCCTGCGCCTGCCGACGCTGGGCTTCCGCTGCTGTAAGTAGGCCTGCGGCCCTCCCGGGTCAACCGAGAAAGCGGCCGACGGTGGCGAAGGCCCAGCCGAGGTAGACCAGCGCCACGACACCGACCGCCGCGGGCTCGCCCCAGCGGACCCAAGGCGAAATGCCCGCGACCACCGCTCGCTCGGCCTCGCGCAGCTTGCGCCGCCGCTCGAGGCTCAGCCGGGCGTGGTCGAGCTGGGCGTGGGCCCGGGCGCGGGTGCGCTCGGCGCGCAGCGGATCGATATCGTGAGCGCCAAGCGTGGCGAGCGCGTCCAGGATCGGGTCGGCCTGTTGGTCGTCACGGCTCATCGCGCGGCCTCCGTTGTCAGCTCGCCGGGGCGCTCGTCCGCAGCGAGGCGCTCGCCGAGCAGCGCCCTCGCGCGCGAGAGGCGCTTGCGCAGCGCGGCCGGCTTGAGCTGGAGAATCGCCGCCGCCGTGCTCTGGTCCAGTTGCTCGATCGCTACCAGCAACACCACCTCGCGGTAGGTCCACGGCAAGCTGGCGATGGCTCGCTCGAGCCGTTGCTGCAGCTCGTTGGCGGCCACCAACCCGAACGGCGACTCGGCCTCGGGCGCGCCGACCCCGCTGCTCGGCGGCAGCAGATCGAAGGCGTCGAGGTCGAGCAGCTTGCGCCGCCGGTGGCTGACGAAGAGATTGCGCGCGACGGTGAACAGCCAGGCGCCGAGCCGGGTGTCGGGGTCGAGCCGACGAGCGTGACGGGCCAGGCGCAGCCAGGTCTCCTGGCTCAGCTCCTCGGCCGTGCTCTGGCGCTGGCAGAGCCGCACCAGAAACGCGAAGATCCGCGCTCGGTAGCGGTCGTAGGCCTCGTCGAAGCCACGCGACTCACCGCGCCTCAACCGGTCAACGATCTGTCGCTCGTCCGATCCCATCACGGATAGATCAACGCATGGGCCTGGGTGGTTGTGACAGCACGCCTGTCATTTTTTTTCTGTCACACCACCGGACCTGCTCGCGTTTTGCTTGTCGAGAACTGACCACAGTCGAGAACTGACCACAGGAGAACCAAGATGTTCGCATTCATTCGCTCGGGTGGGGTACCGATTTGGATCGTGATCCTCTTCGGCCTGCTGACCCTCGCCGCCGCCGCCACGCTGATCATTCGCCCCGACCAAGGGCGGGTGGCCCAGATCCGTGCGCTCTGCCGGGCCACGCTCTACGCGACCCTCGCCGGGGTCACGTCGTGCCTCGCGGCGGTGATGCACAACGTGCCGGCACACCCCGAGTGGTGGGCCGGCGGCAAGATCCACCTGGCGGTGATGACCGGCCTCGGGGAGTCTCTGTCTTGTGGAATCCTTGGATTTTCCTTCATCGGGCTCGCCTGGCTCGCCACGGCGGTGGGTCTGCGGCGCCTCGCCGCTGAGCTCTAGGTAGCCCCGGGCCCGGCGCCAACCGTCTCACCCGACGTCGCTCCCCCCGTCAGCGGGGTCGTCCTCGGTGACGCAGAGAGGCCGGGTGCAGAGAGCCACCAAGCTCCGTGAGTCGAGGAGGCTGATCACCCCGTCGCCGTTGATATCGCAGGGCGCGCCGCAGCTGCTCTCGGCGACGGTCTTGCCTCGCTCGGCATCGATGATCGCGATGTCGTCCCGGTCGACATCGCCGTCGCCGTCGAGGTCGCCGGTCAGCGACGCGCCGTCGCTGTCGCTCGGTATCACGCCGTCGCCCGGCGTCGCGCCATCGCCGCTGGCCACCCCATCGCCGCTGACCCGGCCATCGCTCGGCGTCGTGCCGTCGGCCGGACCGTCGCCGGGTCGCTGGTCTGCCCCATGTTTGTCGTAGGCCAGCGTCAGGTGGCAGCCAGCCAGCAGCGCCAGCAGCATTGTGCACCGGGCGCGCACCCCGCTAGACGATCGGCAGCCGCTGCCCGAGCGGGCCGTCCGCCTCAGGCGCGGTGGCCTGACGGACCCGGCTCGCCCGCTCGCTGAGCACCGCCAGCACGTGCGGGTGGGTCATGATCACCTCGCGGAAGGTGCGGCGGTCGAGCTTGAGCAGCCAGCACTTGCTGACCGTCCGGACGGTCGCCCTCGCGGGCGTGCCGTCGAGCAACGATCGTTCGCCGAACAGGTCGCCGGTGGTCAACGTCGGCCCATCGCTGCCGTCGGGCCACCGGACCTCGATCTGCCCGGAGAGGAGGATGAACAGCCCACCGGCCTCCTCGCCGGCCGTCAGCAACGGGCAGCTCGGCTCGGCCTCGATCAGGCGAAAGCGCTCGGCCAGGGCCAGCCGATCGGGCCCGGCGAAGGGAGCGAAGAGCTCCGAGGTGTCGACCAGG
>JAUVBO010000785.1 GCA_030591195.1 Pseudomonadota bacterium | reverse complement strand
GACCTCCCCGTGCTCGAATGTCAGCTCCAGGTCCTTGGGAAACTCCCACAGAGGTTGGATCTTTTTGAATATCATTTGGAAATAGCTAACGTAGCGAGCCTCGGCGGTGTTGAGCCAGACCGGCAAGCCGACGCGGCCCGAGGGATCGCCGACTCTGCCAGCCGGCCCCTCCTCGGACTGCCCTCGGCCGGCGGCAGTTGCCTCTTTCCGATCCCGCACCGGGCGTGGAATCTCGCCGTCCTTGGGCAACCTGGACATGTGTCGATCAGTGTGAGGCGAACCCATGGGGCGGCTGTGGGGCAAGGAACGAAGCCGGCTGTAGGGCAAGAAACGGAGCCGGTCGAGGTCCTCGCCAGCGATTTGCCGGTGTCGTGGGTCACGCGGTGCGCGAACCCGAGGCCTTGGGGCCACCGCATCGGCGGCAAGTGCACGCTCTTCGCGGGGCTCACCCGCTCCACCGACGGTTGGCCGCATCGGCGCCACCTCGGGCACGGTGGACACGAGATCCACGACGGGGAAAGCGTCGCCGGCCAGCTCGTGCGCCGGCGGTAGGACTACCGTCATGGTCGCAAGAAGACCTGCATGCACCATCACAGAAATCGTTACTGCGGCCACGCGCGACTTAGTAAGCACCACCACTTAATAGTACGGTCACGGACTCGCCGCTTCCACCACGGCATCGACTGCTGCTCGGGAGTCGGACCGCGCAGGGGGCCTTTCCCCTCTACCTACGGGGCAAAATGACACGGTTACCCGTCTTTTTCAGGGAAGGACACAGCGCACCGTTCGTACGTACAGCCGACACTTCACATAACTAGGGGTTGGGTCTCGATGAAGAAGTTGTATTTTTCTGTGCTCTTCTTGGCGATCGGTGCATCAGCAACGCAAGCCCAGGTGCCGCGGTTCAAGCGCACACCGGCGATGCCGACCCGGGAGCTCAGCTCCCTCGACCCATCGGCGAGGAAGGCGGGCATCGCCAAGCTGGTCCGTGCACGTCAGCACGCCGTTCGGGCCACCCTGGCGAAGGTCCTGGCCAATGTTCTGCTGCAGGATCCAGACGCCAGCGTCAGGCAGGCCGCGGCGATGGCCCTGGCCAGGGTGGGGGGCCGATCCGGCAAGCGGATGCTGGCATACTCAGCGATCTGCGATCCGGATCCCGCCACCCGGGAGGGGCTCGCCGCCTACGCGCGCCGGGCGAAGGGGGTCAAGTGCCATGCCCACACGCACCCCCGCGCCGACCGTCGCCAGCTCCCGGCCGACCAAGCCGCGCTGACCCGCTGGCTCCGGCATCCGAGCTCCGGAGTCCGGCTTCGGGCGCTGCGGGTCCTGGCGCGGGCCAACGCTCAGGCGGCCTACCCCGTGATGTGGGACCTGGCGACGAAGGATCCGTATCACGCGGTCCGTATCGACGCGCTACGAGCCATCGCCCCCCGCTATCGCGCGCGCATGGCACCGCTGCTGCGCTACACGGTCACCCGCGATCCTGACCGGCGGGTCCGGTCCGTCGGGCTCAAGGTGGCCGCCTACTTGCGGATGCCGAAGACGGCGAGCCTCGCCGCCGCCGCGGCCAACGCCGAGTCGTCGCCCGAGCTCCGCAAGAACGCGATCGCCGTGCTCTCCAAGCTCGGTGGACGGGACGGCGCTCACCAACTCGCCCTGCTCTGTACCTCCCACCCCGACGAGCAGACCCGCCTCGACGCGATCCACGCGCTGCTCGAGCAGACCCGGCAGGCCGGCTACGTCCAGCAGGTCCTCGCCCGGGTCCTGGGCCGCGATCGTTCGGGCAAGGTCCGGGCAGCCGCGCTTCGGGGCCTCGCCGGAGGCCGCACTCGAGGCGCCTGTGCGGCGTTTGCCCAGCGGATCAACGATCCCGAGCCGGAGGTCCGGCGCACGGTGGTCAACCGCCTCGCGGGTTGTCCGCCCGCCATCAGCTGGCCAGCCCTGTCGGGTGCGGCCCGCAGCGACAAGGACGTCCAGGTCCGACGCGCAGCGCTGACCGGTCTGGCGAAGCGCCGGCTGAACGGCCGCAGCCGGGCGGTCTTGACGCAGGTCCTCCAGCGGGACACCGACCCGGCCAACCGCAGGATCGCCTTCGACGCGCTGCTGAAGGCTCCAGTCAAGCACCGCGCGTCGATGCTCGCCAGCGCCGCCCGCAACGACGCCGACGCCGAGATCCGTGCGACGGCGGTGGCCGCGCTGGCCAAGCTCTCCAGCCGGATGGCCGTCCCGGCCCTCGCCGCGGTGCTGCAACGCGAGCAGGTCGTCGCTGTCCGCCTGGCAGCGGTGAAGTCCCTCGGCCGCTATTCCAACGAGAAGGCCTACAACGCCTTGCGCGCCGCGGCCACCAGCGACAAGGCGGCAGAGGTTCGCCAGCTCGCCGCGGCGAGCGCCAGCAAGAGCCCGGCCCAGCGGGCATGGGTTATCGCGATGCTCGCGCGCACGCTCGACCCGTCACCGAGCGTGCGGCTCAACGTGGCCACCGAGCTCTGCGCGCTGAGAGTGCCGCGCACCTACCGCGCCTTGGTCCGGCTGCTCTGGATCGACGCCGACGCCAGCGTGCGAACCGCTGTCGCCCGCTGCTTCTCCGACATCGACTCGCCCCTGGTCGACGTCGCCCTCTCGGTGGCCCACGCCAGCGACAAGGACGGCGGCGTGATCAAGACGATCGAGATCGCCCAGAAGCAGCGCTCGTCCCGGGTCAGCGGTCTGCTGCGTCAGGCTCAGCGCGCCGACGCCGCCGGGCGCCGACGCGCGGTCAGCAGCCTGATCCCCGGTCCGAACGGCAAGGTCCGCCAGACGCTCGAGCACCTGCTGGTCAAGGACCCGGACCCGTCGGTGCGGCGCGCCGCTGCCAACAAGGTCTACCGCTACGCCGATCAACGCTCGCTGAGCAAGCTGATGTTCGCCAGCCAGGCCGACCAGGATCCCACCGCCCGCAGCTACGTGCTCCGGCTGTACGACGACCTGCGTCGACGGTGGTCGTCGGCCAAGTCGGCCGTCTCCCTCTCGACGTTGCTCCGCCGCATGGGCCGTGGCTCGCGGCGAGATCGTGTTCGCGCGACCCTCACGCTGGGCACCCTGCGCGACCGTCGTGCATTCCAGCCGCTGCGAGCAGCCGCCTCGGGCTCCGACCCCCAGCTGCGCTACGCAGCCGTCCTGGCGCTGGCGACCTACGGCGACGTGAGGATCCTCTCCAAG
>JAUVBO010000168.1 GCA_030591195.1 Pseudomonadota bacterium | reverse complement strand
GACCGTGCCGGTCGCTCGCTTCGTCGCCGCCAGCGTCGCCCGGAGGGGCGCCTTGCTTGCCGCGCAACCCGCCGAGCCCAGCAGCGGGGTCAGCAGCAGCATCAGGAGGCTCCCGAGCCCGAGGGCTCCGCTCTTTGTCGTTCCGGTCATCTCGACGACCCTCCTCCACGCGTATCTCGCGCGCTTCGAGGTCTCAACGCCGCCGGGTCGCGCGCCTTACAGTGCAGAGCGATTTGCCCCGGTTGGCCGGGCGACGCCGCGCTGGTGTACAGTTCGCTGAGCAAAGGAGCTGTGATGGCGATCAACGCCTTCGAGCTGATCGAGCGGGTGCGTGACCATTCGCCCCACGCGGCGGATGCCCTGATCGGCCAGCTGATCCCTTGGATGATCCCGCTATCGGGAGGCCTCGGCGTGCGGGTCCGTGAGGTGACCGACTCGCGCTGCGAGCTGTCGATGCCGCTCAAGCGCAAGACCCGCAACCACGTCGGCTCGATGTACTTCGGCGCCCAGATGACCCTCGCCGACCTGACGGTGGGCGTGCTGCTCTTCCGGCGTTTTCCTCCCGGCCCCTTCGGCGGGCTGATCAAGCGGATCGAAGCGGACTTTCTCGCGAAGGCCAAGGGAAACATCCGCTGCGTCGCCACCCTGCCCGAGGACGTCGACCGGACCTTCGAGCAGGTGCGCACCAGCCCCGAGGGCAAGGCCGAGGGCTGGATACCGATCGAGCTGATCGATCCCGAGGGCACGGTGGTGACCCGGGTCAAGGTGCTTGGCGCGCTCAAGCGCTTCTGAGCGGCCCCTCACTTCTTCTTGGCGATCAGCCTGGTCAGCGCCTCGCGGTCTGGGGCGAGCAACCGCCCGATGTACCGGTCGTTGACGTGGGCGACGATGATGAAGCCGACCTCGCTGGCGACCTCATTGTAGAAGCCGAGCGCCTTCATCCCCTGGGCCTGCTTCTGGTTGTGCTCGGTGGGGCTGACGTAGTGTACGTCGTTGATCTTGTAGCGGTGGAAGAGGAACAGGTGGACCAGGGTCATCAGTCGCTTCTGTCGCATCTGCGGGTCGATGGTCTCCTGATCGCGCACCGAGAGGATGTGGCGACCCCGGCGGTCGGTGATCGTGGCGAAGACCACCCGCGCCGCCTCGTCGCCCTGGTGGTCGAGCAGCGTCAGCGCCAGCAGCTCCGAGCCGGCGAGGTGGGGTCGGAGCTGGACCTTGAGCGGACCCTCGACGTTGTGCTTGCTGCACCAGAGCTCGAGCCACTCCTCGAGCACCCGCGGCGGCACCTCGGTCTGCACCAGGTGCTGGGTCTGGGTCGATCCCTTGCCCATCGCCTTGGTGGTAGCGGTGCGGCCTGACGAGGCGCTCAGCGCCGCGTCGAGCCGCGGGCCACCGACCAGCGTCTGGGGCGTGCGGTAGGGCGAGTCGACGAGGCGGATCTTGCGCTGGAGCTTGGCCAGGGCGAGCATCCCCTCCTGCTTGAGCGCGGTGGCGAACTCCTCGGCCGCCACCCCGTCGACCTGGTGGCCGCCGTAGGTGATGAAGTTGAAGACGAAGCCGAGCTTGCCCAGCTCGGCGGGGAAGGCGGTCATCTCCTCGTCGCTCATCCCGGTGGTGTCCCAGTTGAACGAGGGCGAGAGGTTGTAGGCCAGCATCCGCTCCGGGTAGACGGCGTGGATCGCCTCGGCGAAGCGCCTGGCGTAGGCCAGATCGGCGGTCTTGGTCTCCATCCAGATCACGTCGGCGTAGGGCGCCACGGCGAGCGAGCGGGCGATGGCGTAGTCGATGCCGCCCTGGATCACGTAGTAGCCCTCCGGCGTCCGGGCCAGCTCGGGATCCCAGACCACGTTGAGCCCCATCTCCTTCGCCCGGGCTCGGGCTTCGCCGAACGAGGCCTGGCTCGACCACTCGAGCCACTTCTCGAGGCTCAGGTCGAACTCCTGACCCTCATCGATGTGGAAGGCCATCGCCTCGGCGACTGCTTGGCCGTAGGTCATCAGGCCGGCCTCGGACTCCCAGAGATCGACGAAGCGGTCGGCCGCCTCGTCGAACATCTTCACCTCCGGCAGCTGCTTGGCCGCCAGCAGCTCGTCGACCAGGTTGAAGAGGCCGACCCGCTCGAGCCAGGCCTCGGCCTTGTGGTAGGACAGCTCGGAGATCCGGTAGAGCAGGTGGCCGTTGAGCTCCTCGGCGCCCCGCTGGTGGAAGCGCCGCATCAGCCCGAGGTAGCAGAGCTTCCAGGCAGGCATCTTGATGTTCGTCGCGCCCTGGACGAAGGCGTGGTCGCGCTCGTCGCCGCGCCCGTCGAGCAGGGTCGCCGCCTCGGCGTCGGTGCGAGCGACGATGATCCCCGGCACGCCCATCACGTCGAGCTGGAAGCGTGCCGCGTTGAGTCGCTTGATCTGCTCGTCCACCGGCACCAGCACCTTGCCGCCCTGGTGACCGCACTTCTTCAGGCCCGGCTTCTGATCTTCGAAGTGGTAGCCCGGCACGCCGACCTCGACGAAGCGGCGGATCAGGTTGCGAACGTGGGCGTCGCCCCCGTGGCCGGTGTCGGCGTCGGCGATGATGAACGGCCGGTAGTCGACCCGGGGCGTGCTCGCGCGCTCCGCGGCGGTCATCCGCGAGCGCAGGAACTGCTGGTTCTTGTCGGCGGTGAGCAGCGCCCGGACGATCGGTGCCGCCTCGTCGGGCACCTGGCTCAGCGGGTAGCTCGCCAGGTCGGCGCCCGGGTCCTCGTTGATCGAGCCCTTGGCGGAGGTGGCCCAGCCGCCGAGGTAGATGCCCTCGATGCCGATGCGCTTGATCACGACCGCCTGACCGGGCGAGTAGGGGCCGAAGGTGGTGATCGACTTGCCGGCCGCCTTCAGCTCGAGCAGCCGCTGGTAGAACTGCTCGGCCGCCTCGCGGGAGACGGTGTAGTCCTGGGCGATCGTGCCCTGCTGCTGGACCACCTGCCGCGCGGTGTAGAGCCGCTGGACCCCGTCAAAGCGGGGGCCATCGAGGTCGCGCTTGACCGCCGCGATCCGGCGCTCGAGATAGCCTTGCTCGTCCTCGGAGCCAGCGGTGGTGGTGGTGGTGGGCTTGCGGGCGTCGTCTCTGGTCGAGGTTGCCATGGCAGTCGTGGTGTTCCCTTGCGGTGGTGGCCGTCGCTGGGATCGAATACGTGCGGTCCCTCGGGGCGGTTTCTGCCGGTTTCTCTCTCGCGGCCTCGTCGCCGAGCAGGTAGGATAGAGACCAGCGCGAGGACGACCAGCGATGCCGATCCGAACCCTCAAGGTACTGCTTGCCGGGGTGCTCGCCGCGGCCTGCACCGCCACCCCGATCGAGATCCCCAGGGCCGACGGAGGGACCGGGACGCCGCCGCCCGCCGGCGGCGACGACGGCAAGGCTCGCCCGGACAGCGGCAGCGTGCGCGATAGCGCGAGCTCGCCCCCGGCCGATCGCTCCGTCTCGCTCGATGCGCCGGTACAGGGCGCGCCCGATGCCGAGCTCGAGCCACCGCCACCCGCGCCCCCCACGCCCGACGGCGCTGGCGGTGAAGGTACGACCGACGCCGATGGCTCGCCGGGCGATGGCTCGCCGGGCGATGGCTCGCCGGGCGATGGCTCGCCGGGCGATGGCTCGTCGGTCGATGGCTCACCGGTCGACGGCTTCCCGGGCGACGGCTTCCCGGGCGATGCCTCCCCCGGCGATAGCGCTGCCGCGAACGACCTGACTTCGTCGGCGGACGACGCCTGAGGGCCTTCGGGCCGGGGACAACTCCCAGCACCCCGGGCGTCTGCCAGAGGGAAGGAGCCTGCCACCTCGCGCCTCGGTCGATAGGCGGCGCCGTCCTGCAGCACCCCGTCGATGGCAGCTGGGTCCACCAGCGACAGCTCCACCTGACACCGGGCGGCTTTGCCTTGACGGGTGTGACCGGCACCGCCAGCACCACCGCGCTGCTGGTGTCCTGCCGGGTCTGCTCCCTAGGCTCCTTGCAGTCACTGCGCTCGAGCGGCGCTCGGTCGACGAGCTGAGCGCCAGCGCAGAGCGGTCGCACCGCAGCCCACGAGCTCGGGTGCTATGCTCGCGGAGATGATCGCCGGTCGTCGAACGCTCGTGGCTCTGTCTGTGCTGCTGGCCCTGGACGGCGGGTGCTACCTCCTCGCGCCCTACGTGCCGGCTGGCACCGAGGACGCGAGGGCCGACCGCGGCGCGATCGACGCTCTGGCCGACCTGCGCCACGAGGCATCGGGTGCGGACGGAACCGGCGGCGATGGCGGCGGGCCCCGGGTCGATGGCACCCAGGCGTCCGATGCCAATCAGGCGTCTGACGGCGGACCGGGAGCTGACGCCGACTCGGCGGCTGACGCTGCCGCCGACAGCGGCCCGGGTGACGCCGCGGGCGATGCCGCGGATGTGGGCCCGGCGGATGCGGGCCAGAACGACACCAGCCCGGCGGATCTAGGCCCGAGCGACACGGGCCCAAGCCCCTGCCAGCTTGCGACGGCGCAGCCGCTGACGGTCGACGTGGTGATCTGTCAGGCGATGACCAGCAGGACCCAGTGCTCGGCGTCGCAGCTGTGCAGCGCCGTCGAGGGATGGACCATGTGTACGGCCAGCCAGTACCAGCAGCGGATCGGCACCTCGGTGATTCCGGGGACCACCGCCTGGATCGCGGGCTGTGTGCGCCAGGGCCTCAACCCCAGCGCGCCCAGCGACGCGGTCTGTCCCGGCTGCACCCAGGCCACGGAGGGCATGGCTTGGGTGTCCTGGCTCTGCGACGGTTCGGGCGACCAGGGCAACATCGAACGCTTCGTCGGCCTGGTGACCCACCCCGAGTGCCGGCGGGTGGGCAGCAACAAGAAGCAGAACGAGGCCAACTGGAATGCCGAGGTCATCGGCCGTCCGGGCATCCACGCTACGGTCTGTTGCAAGTAGGCACGCGGAAGATCAGGCAAACGGATCGTCGTCACGGGGCTCGACGGGGCTGCGTCCGAGCTCGCCGGTGGTGAGCCTGCCGTCGGCGCTGCCCAACGCCAGGGCGTGCACTTTCGTTTGCAGTGGGGCCGGCGATGTCTCCAGCTGTCGCTGCACCGGCATGGTCGCAGGCTGCTGAAGTCTTGGATCTTACTGTGATGCGCGATCACGACTATCGGTCCGCGTCTTGCTTCGTTGCGGTGGGATGATCTTCAGCGCGGCAAATCGTCGGGCACCCCTGCGGACGCCGAGCGGACACGGTGTCGGCGTCTAACCTCCCGCGTGTGCTCGCCGCAACGCTCTGGTTGCTGCCGGCGGCGGCCAGCGGACAGGCGGCGCCCGCGAGCCTCGCGATGCAGCTGCCGCTGCCCTGCGGCAGCACCGCATATGTGTATTGCGGCTACGAGGGAGACGGCGGCGTCTATGGCGCCTGCCCGCTGCATACGGGCGTGGACCGCTACGCGCTCGACTTCACCTACGCTTTCAACACCTACTCCCCCGATCACGCCCTCGGCGAGCCGGTGACCGCTGTCGCGGCCGGCGCCGTGGTCGAAGCGCGTTCGGCCACGGGCTACGGCCAGACCGTCCTCGTCGCCCACGACACCCCCGACGGGGTCTACAACTCACTCTACGCCCACCTCGACTCGATCTCGGTCTCGGCGGGACAGCAGGTCGTTGCCGGTGAGGAGCTCGGCAAGCTGGGCCGGTCTGGTGGGGCCAACGGGGTCGTCCACCTGCACTTCGTCCTCCGAAAAGGCGGCGGGATCGGCAGCGGCGAGGCGGTGATCCCCGAGCCGATGAGCGGCCACACCGGCATCGGGCCGGAGAGCGAGTACCCGGTTCGCTGTGAGGAGCCACCACCACCGGACGCGGGCACGTCGACGGACGCTCATCCGTCGCCGGACCTGGCGGTACCCCCGGATACCGGCGTCGCGGGGGCGGACGGGGGGCGGCCCCCCGACGCGTCGCGGCCAAAGGGCGCCGCCCTGTTTGGCGGATGCGGGCTCGGTTCCTCGCGGGAGCAGCCAGGCTCGGTCGGGTGGCTGCTGATGGCCCTGGCGACCGTCGGGCTGGCGCGCCTTGTGTATTCCCGGGCCACCAGTCAACTAACTGCAATTCAACGCCAATGATAGCTGTTACTCTTATCATATGTTATGAACAACTTGATGACAGCCTTCCCAGAATCCTCACCTTGAGCGTGTCGTCGAGCTGCTCAAGCAGACGCGCGTGGTCCTCGCCACCTTCGACGAGGCGGCCCGCGAGCAGGCGATTCGGGACAACGCCGCCGTGCTGATGGACCGGATGGACCACTGGCACGCCCACAACGCGGACTGCGACCTGCTGAGCGCGACGTTAGACCAGAGCCACAGCGCCTTCTGGAGCGCCATCAACGAGGTGCGGGACCTGCTGTTCAAGGCTGGCTACGAGGTCGGCGGTGGGACGGACGAGGAGGGCAAGCCGAAGCCTCTGTGGGCCCCCCGCGAAGACAGCCAGGCCGCCGCAGCGGAGCAGGCCAAGCTCGAGGCGCTG
>JAUVBO010000308.1 GCA_030591195.1 Pseudomonadota bacterium | reverse complement strand
GTCGACCGTGCCCGCGTCGACCGTGCCCGCGTCGACCGTGCCCGCGTCGACCGTGCCCGCGTCGACCGTGCCCGCGTCGACCGTGGGCCCGGCGTCGACCGCGCCCGAGCCATCGGCGCCCCCGTCGGCGAGCTGGTGTGCGCACTTGTTGGCGACGTAGTCCCGCTCGAGGCACTGCTCGCCGCTCGGGAAGGTGCAGACCGCACACTCGGCCGCCCCGCCGCAGATCGCGGCACCCGTCTCGATCGACAGCTCGCCGCCATCCTGTTCGCACTTGGAAAACTCGTTGCCGCAGGTGCCCCGGTAAAAGCTCCACTCGTCGCAGAAGGTTCCATCAGGGAAGACGCAGACGCCTGCCTGGCCGGCGTCGGTCTCCTCCATCTTCAGCTCGTATCCGAGGTCGAGACAGTAGACCGATGCCGGATTCGGCATCGCCCACGTTGTGGACGCTGGCAGCACGACAAGCAGACAAGTTCCGATCGCGACCCGATGAAACACGCCGTTCATGGTCTCTCCCTTGGTTGATTCAGATTGTAGGGTGGTCAGCGCGGCGGCGGCGGCAAAAACGAGCGCAGCTGGCTCGGCTGCAGGTCGAGCTTGAACCAGACGTCGTAGGCAGTGCGGGGGCCCTGCTTGGTGGTCACGCGCAGCCGGGCCGAGATCGAGCCCTCGTCGCGACGTTCGGCGCGATAGTCGGCGTCGAGGGCCAGGGCGACGACGCCCCGCTCGGCGAGGGTGCTCAG
Source organism: Pseudomonadota bacterium (assembly GCA_030591195.1). The sequence continues at coordinate 4,612 of JAUVBO010000308.1, read as the reverse complement.
CTCCGCGGCGCTGCTGACGCCGTCCTGGTCGGCGTCGACCCAGAGCCGCAGCCGCGAGTAGACCCGATCACGGGCGTCGATCTGTCCGTCGCGATTGCCGCCCCGTGCCAGCGCGTCCCAGTGCCGCAGGGCCTCGACGCCATCGTAGCAGCGGGTGCCGCCGGCGCAGCGGCTGCGGTCGCCAAACAGCTCGGCGCCCGAGCCGATCCGCCCGTCGCCGTCGAGGTCGAGGACGAGCAGCGCCTCGCCAGCACCGACCCAGGTCGCCTGCTGGCTCTCGCCGCTGTCGAGCAGGTCGAAGCGGACCTTCTTGCTGGTCAGGGCCAGGCCATCACCCTCGAGGTCGATGACTAGCGGCGAGCCGAGCGGCATGAAGCCGCACTGGCAGCTCATCGTCCCGTCCGCCCGCTCCTTGCAGTAGATGTTGCTGCTCCAGCCCGAGCCGCGACAGCCCTTGCGGCCGCCATCGCGCTGGATCGCCCGGCAGCACATGCACTTGCCGCTGACGTACTCCCGGTGGCCGTCGGGCAGGCAGGCGGAGAGATCCGCCCCGTGGGGGCCACAGCCCGCCACGTCGCAGGCGGCACCAACGTCGCACTGGGCGTCGCTGCCAGCGAGGCAGTCGTCGCCGCCGTCGCAGGGCAGCTCCTGGCGCTTGCGCAGCAACGCCTGCTTGAGCACCAGCACCTGATCGTTGATGCCCTCGAGGATCGACGTGCGCCGCACCTCGTTCAGCGCGACGAGGGCCTCGTTGTTGTCCTGACTGAAGTCGTGATCCGCGCACACCTCGTGCTCGACGACGTATTCGTTGACCTGGGAGCGGGCCATCATCAGCACCTGCTCGGCGATCTCGTCGGTGTTGATCGCACAGGTCTCCACCTGCTGGATCGCCCACTGGCGCCGGGCGATGACCAGGCTGACGCCCTGCTGGTGTCCGAGGACGTGGGCCACGACCCGCGGGTTGGACCGGTCGTCGCAGACCCCGGCGCCACGGAGCTCGGCCTTGGCGTAGGTCGCGGCGACGTCGGCGCCGTAAGTGCGGGCCGCCGTCGACCAGCTGGCGATGAAGCGTCGCGCCGGCTCGGAGAGGCGGGCGAAGTCCTCGCCATACGCCACCTCGGCGGCGCTGCGTCCTTGCTCGATCCCCTGGCGGACCTTGACCAGCACGCCCTCGACCAGCTGGTCACAGCGCGTGCCCTCGCTCTCGTCGGGCGCTTCCATCGGGCAACCGAGGTACTGGTGGTTTTCGCCCGGCTGGCCGAGCTTGAACTGACGGCTCTGCGCGTCGCTCTTGGACTGCTGGGGCTCATTGTAGCCCGGCAGGTCAGGGGCCGAGTCGACGTAGTCGGCGGTGACCTTGCCCAGCGCCCTGACGTCGATGCCCCGGTCGGCGAGGTCGACGCCGAGGTTGCCGATCAGCAGCTCGACGCCCTGCCGCCGCTGGTCCTCGATCTCGAGGCTGGCCCAGCCGATGGCATCGATGACCTCGTTGTCGGGCAGCTGGAGCAGCGGCTGCTCCCCGGCCGGGACCCGGGCCTCGCGGGGCACGCTCGACCAGGACGAGCCGTTGTCGGCCTGGGTGCAGGCGATCAGAAAAAGCGGCAACAGCAGCAGGCTCTTGGACATTTTGACTCCCTGGGTCCTCTGTACGCTCCCATTGATTGCACAAAGTGATCCAATGGTGAAGAGACCCGCTGACGCCCGCCCCCGAACAGCCGACCCCAGCGCGTGCCGGCCAAGTAGCAGAAACCAACTAGGTTCGGCTGGGTATCGCACCGGGACCGCGAAGGGGTCGGATCTCGATACTCGCCTTGACTGAAAGGTTATTTTCTCCTCAGCCGGCTGGAGGAGTTGCCAGAACGGGGGGTCAGGTGTCCCCACGAATGGCTCCCCAGATCCGGATCAGCCGGAGGCGGAAGCCCTCCCCCTTGCAAAAGGGCGCCGTCGGTGCTTTGGTTCCGGCGCGACGAACTTAGAATCTATTCGAGGAGGGGAAGCAATGTTCCGATGTTCATCCCGGCGGTGGCGGCGACGAATCAGGCCCGTACTGGTCGCGGTTGCTGCGGTCGCCGTGGTCGGGTGCAGCGACAACGAAAAATGCTCGACGGAGCCTTGCCCGGTGCCCGACGCCGCTCCGCCGCCGACAGACGGCGCCCAGCCGGCCAAGCCGGACACCGCCCCCCCCACGGCGGCGTGCAAGAAGGATGAGGTCACCTGCAGCGGTGACGAGCTGAACGCGTTTGGCATCTGCCTGCCCGCCTCGTCGATGGCCGAGGTGCCGGCCGGCGGCTTCGCGATGGGCTTTCCGGGCGAGGGCAAGGACTATGCTCCAGCCCACGCGGTCTCGCTCAAGGCGTTCCTGATCGACAAGACCGAGGTCACCGTCGCCGCCTACAAGGCCTGCGTCGACTGCGGCGCCTGCACCGCGCCCCTGCGCGAGGGTTCCCACACCGGTCGCGAGCCCTACTACGGCAACCCCGAATATGAGGGCTACCCGGTGATCCACGTCACCTGGAAGGACGCCAAGACCTACTGCGAGGCGATCGGCAAGCGCCTGCCGACCGAGGCCGAGTGGGAAAAGGCTGCCCACGGCAAGGCCGCCCAGGCCTATCCGTGGGGCGACTCGAACCCGATCGGGACCAAGCAGGCCAACTACGGGGGACTGACCAACGACACCGCTCCGACTGACGGGGCGAGCCAGGGGGCGTCGCCCTTCGGCGCGCTGAACATGGCGGGCAACGTCTGGGAGTGGGTCAACGACACCTACGCCGCCGACTACTACAGCAAGAGCCCCGAGGCCGATCCGCCGGGACCGAATGAGGGGGCGATCAAGGTCGTCCGCGGCGGCGGTTTTCTCTCCAGCGGCGATCAGATCAAGACCTACCACCGAAACAAGTACGCCCAGTCGGCGGCCTACAGCTACCTCGGCTTCCGCTGCGCCAAGGACGGCCAGTGAACAGGGAGGATACGATGTCGAAGCAAAAGACCGTGACCAGGCAAGAGGCTCCCTCGTCTGAAGGCCTGTCCGTGCTCTCCCGGCGTTCCTTGCTCAAGGTGGGCGGCGCGGCCGCGCTGGCCGGCACCGCGCTCGCGTCGGGCGTCGCCAGCGCCGACGACGACAAGCCGACCGAGGATGACTACTTCAAGTCGCTCAAGGAGCTCAACGCCCGCCGGGAGAGCTGCTGGAAGGAGGACGGCAAGTACTTCGTCCAGGAAAACGTCGACGCCTCGTCACTCGAGGACGGGGTGATCCGCGCCCGCATCGACGGCGAGTGGCACGACTTCCTCGTGCGGGAGATCGACGACGCGTTCTACAACTTCAACATGACGATGCGGATGCACATGCTCGACGTGATGTACGGCATGGCCGGGCTGGACATGTACAACGACGCGCACAACGCGGCCGTCGGCACCTACGGCGGCAACCGCGGCGACAGTCGCTTCACCGTCAACGTCGCCTTCAAGGGCATGGGGTGGGTTCCGACCCCGGACAAGATCGCCGCGCGGACCAAGCTCTACGCCGACAACTACCAGGCGAACATGATGGACAAGGTGAAGACCCTCCAGGGCGGCTATCAGGACGCGTCGATCTGGGATCGCCGGGTCCAGGCCTCACTCGAACTCTACACCTCACGGGAAAACGAGACCCACAGCTTCCTCAACCAGATCGTCAACCCGGTCTCGACGCTCTGCTTCCTCGGCATCGAGTCCTACGAGTTCCGCACCATCGCCCGCCTGATGGATCCCGCTGACCCGGGCCTTTCTCCGTACGAGAAGGACCTGACCAAGTGGATCAACTTCGCCCATGACTTCTTCCACGGCGGGCCGAATCCGACGCAGCTCACGGTGCACAACATCGCCGTCGCCTACTACGTCATCGAGGAGTTCGACAACTCGCCGATGGGCGCCACGGCGACGGCCGGTGGGATGAAGCGGGTTCCCGCGGGCTGAGGTCAGCGGGGCAGGGAATCACCCGCCGCACCACTGCCGCGGCGGACAGCGCGAGCGCGTAGCGACTGCGGCCTCGACGCCACGCCGGCGGGCCTCTGTAAACTGGTTGCTCTCACCGGTTGTCGCAGTACAAGGGCCATACTTTCCATACCATTGGATCTACCGATCGCCTCGCCGCCCCTCTTTGGCGTAGACGTTGCTTGAATCATTACCTGTCCCTGGCCGCCAGATCGCGGGGGGCACGTGAGTCAGCAAGCGCCCGATACGAATATTGCTTATTTGTATCAACCGTTTGGGCAAAGAGGATTCGATGCGCGACCGTGTTCTGACCCCGTTCTTCTCCCTCGACATGCTGGGGACTGAAATCTCACTTCGCGGACAGCAGTCACCAGCCGTCAGCGCCAGGGCCCTCGAGGGCGCCTTGGTCAACAACGGCCGCTACCTGCTGATGGAAAAAACCGCCCACACCGAGGACAGCGCCCGGTACGTGGCCAAGGACATGGTGGGCGGCATCGACGTCGAGCTCGAGGTCCACCGCTGTCGGCGAGAGGGAGTCCGCGTCGGGCGCTCCGACACCCGCGGGCACAGGCCCCTGCCTGATCTCTACGCCGACATGTCCATCACGCCGGACACCGGTGGCTTGCCGGGCCACGTCGTGCGT
>JAUVBO010000006.1 GCA_030591195.1 Pseudomonadota bacterium | reverse complement strand
GCGGGCCAGCCTCCGGGTCAGCTACGCGCCGCTGGTGCGCTGCGGCAGCGGGACGCTCCCCGGCCTGAGCCGCACCAGCCACACGCTCGATCTCAGCGCGACCGGTTTGCTGCTCCACTCGCGGAGGCCGTGCCGCCAGGGCACGATGCTGCTGCTCGAGGTCGAGCTGGGCGACCAGCGGGGATCGCTGATGGTCCGCGGCGAGGTGCGAAGGGTCGAGACCCGACACGGGCCGGGCTGGGGCGTGCGCTTCGTCTCCCTCGGTGTCGAGGAAAAGACGCGGTTGCATGTCTACCTCGCCAGCGCGATCCGTCCCCGGGCTAGGCGAGCTGCTGCGGCCGCGAGGTTGCCGCAACGCCCCGACGGCTCCGTCGAGACCCTCTATCAGGCGGCGCTGCGTCAGATCGCCACCGGCGCCTGACGTCGCGGCGTCGGTGCGTCTTGACCCGGGCGGGCAGAGGAGCCAGCGCTACAGCAGCGGGCGGCAGTGGCTGTCGAGCACCACGTTGTTGATCGTGTCGGTCAACGACAGCTGGCCGCTCTTGACCTGCATCAGGTCGAAGTTCTTGCCCGAGGTGGCGTCGGGGATCGGCGGCTGGCCCTGGTAGGGCTTGGCCCAGCCGGCCGAGACCTCGCTCGGGGGTAGCCGCCGCCCGGTGCCGCAGCCGGTGTCGAACAGCCCCGGCGGCTGAGTTCGGGCGAAGGAGAAGACGCGGATGTGGCCGTCCTTGAGCGCCTGGACCGTCTCCGCCAGGGTGCGGTTGGCCGGGTAGTTGCCCTCACGGGGGAAGTTGGTCTGGTCCCACTTGCCGTCGCCGTCACGGTCGCCGTAGTTGTCCGGTCGCTCGAGGAAGGTGTCGTCGGTGGCGACGATCACCACCCGGGTCGCCGTCTTGCGCCACGGGAACTCGGTGGCGGCCGCCGCGATCGCGTCGAGCGAGTTCTCCTCGCAGATCGGGTTCTGCAGGGTTGGGCCCGTCGGCCCATCGCCGGGGTTGCGGTCGTGGTTGGTGTAGACGCTCTTGTAGTGATCGAACGCGGCCTGAAGCGTCGCGCCAGCGGTGTGCACCATGCCGCCCTCCTCGGGGCCGCTGACGTCGACGACGTGGTTGTCGACGAACGGGACCAGCCCGAAGTGAGCCCCCTGCTTGAGGTTGTTCGCCGCGGCGACCACCTTGTCGATCTCCGCCTTCAGTTGGTCGAGGACGAAGCTCATCGAGCTCGACAGGTCGAGGACGAAGACGATGTCGATCACCTCCTCGCAGCGGCCGACGTCCGGGCGTGGGCCGCTGTCGCCGAAGTCGGGGTAGCCGCCATAGAGATCGTTGCCGAGCACCGCGTCCACCGCTCCCACCGTGGCGTCGGCGCCACCGTCCGACTCGGAGAACTCGGCGTTGGCGCAGCTGGCGACCAAGCCGGTCAGGGCGACCAAACCGGTGAGAGCGAGCGCGGGGCGGGCCAAGGACGATAGAAGCATCGGAACCTCACAAAGCTCGACGTTGCATGTTCGGGAGCACCTGGAGCTCGATCCAGTTGCGAACCTCGGCCTGCCGCACGTCATCGCAGGTGATGTCGGCGTCGATGCCGAGCAACCAGGCGAGGTCCTTGCGGTCCGGGTGGTGGTGGAGCGTCTCGAGCTTGTCGACGTAGTCCAGCGCTGCCGCCTCGTCGGCGAAGAAGCCGAGCTTGAGCAGCTTCGGGATCCGGCACGCGGTCAGCCGGGCCATCTCGTGCAGATCGTACTCGGGGTGGTACTGCAGTGCCCAGCAGGTGCCGCCGCGGTAGGTCACCGCCACCGCCTGGACGCCGCAGAAGGCGCTCGCGGCGAGCACCAGGGCGCCCGGCGGCAGGTGGGTGATCTCGTCCTCGTGGCTGGTCCAGCCGTCGAAGACCGCCGGCTTGCCGTGGTAGAGCGGGTGACCGCGCCCGGCCGGGGTGAGGGTGATCTTGCGGCCGATGCCCATCTCGCGTCCGCGGGGGCTGACCGCCACCCGTCCGCCGGCAGCGATGACCGCGATCTGCGCCGCCCAGCAGCTGCCGAAGCTCGGCACCCGGGCCTCGAACACCGCCCGGGCGAAGGCGATCTGCGGAGCTACCTCGGGCGAGTCCGGCTCGGTCAGGCTCAGGCTCGATCCGGTCCAGGCCACCGCGTCGTAGCTGCTCAGCTCCTCGCCCTCCGGGAGGGTGACGCCTGGGTCGGCAGGGTGGACCAGGTCCACCGAGCAGCCCCCTGGCGTGTTGCGGTCGAGCATCGTCCGGTAGAGCTCTCCGGCCGTGGTGGCGCCGCCGGCTTCGAGCTCCTGGCGGCCAGCGGGGCTATATCCATCTACGACGACAAATCGGGGCTTGCGGCTCATCTGTGGCTTGGTCCTCTGACGTTGATGGTTCAGCTGCGGGTCCGGCTCAGCGCCTCGACGATCCGCGGCAGGTCGGCGTGGCGCTCGCAGATCGCGTCGGCCGAGGTGCTGGTCCGGTCACGGTCGCGGGTGGCGACGAAGAGGATCGCCTTCATCCCGAGGGCCTGGGGGCCCTTGACGTCGTTGTGGTCGCGATCGCCGACGTGCACCATCTCGGTCAGCTCGACGTCGAGCTCCCGGGCGATCTTCTCGAACATCGCCCGGTGGGGCTTGGCGCGGCCCACCTCGTCGGAGAAGGCGAAGGAGCCGAAGTGCCCGAGCATGTCGTGCATCTCGAGCCAGCGGCGCAGGCAGCGGCCGGGCGAGACGATCGCGTCGGAGACAACGCCGAGCCGGTAGTCCGCCCCGGCGAGGGCCGCGATCGCCTCGCCGGCGCCTTCGATCGGGTCGGGCACTACCTCGAGCTCCATCTCCTCGTGGCGGCTGATCAACTCGGCCAGCGCCCCGGCAGGGAGGCTGCGTTGGAGGCCGGTGAGGATCACGTCGATGCGCTCTGCCACGGTCCAGGTGACGCGCTGGTGCTGCCAGACCCGCCTGAAGGCCGCTTCGGCGACGTTGTAGGCGAGGATCACCGTCTCGCGCGGGGTCGGCTCGAGGCGGTCGAGGGCCCGCCAGACGAGGTGACGGCGCTCGTCGCGCTTGGTTCGTAGCCCTCGGGCCGCCCTCTTCGGCTCGTCCGAATCGTCGTGGATCAGCGTGTCCCAGAGGTCGAACGTGATTGCCTTGATCGTCATCGCGCTGTCGTCCTCGTCGTCCCCGTCGTTCTCGTCGTTCTCGTCGTTCTCGTCGCGGGCACCGCGCCGCTGGCTCCACCGGTCTTGGCTCAGGGGACGGGCTGGGTCAGCCGCAGGCGCTGGGTCCGCCGGTTCTTGATCACGATCCGCGCCTGGTGCACGACCCTCGAGTCGCCTGGCTTGACCTTGATCGTGTAGCTGCCCACCGGCAGGCGCATCTTGAAGGCGGGGGTGCGGCCGACGAAGCGCCCGTTGAGGTAGACCTTGCCACGCTGGGCGGTGGCCACCTCGAGGGTGCCCCAGACCGGTCCACGGATCGCGAAGGGGTTGCTCCGCTCGGGCTGTGCCTTGGTCGCGCCCTTCTTCGCCGCGGTCTTGCCTCCGGCAATCGGCGTTCGCTCGAGGGTGATCCTCAGGGCGGCCTGCTCCCGATCGGCCAGGTGCTGGAGCGTCTTCGGCTGGTAGCCGGTGCGGCGGAGCTCGATCCGGTGCTTGCCCCGGGAGAGGTGGACCGTCAGCGGAGTCTGGCCGCGCAGGTCGCCGTCGACTCGCACGTCCACGCCGGGGGGGAGCGAGTCGAGGGTCAACGCCTGCTCGAGCGTCGGCAGCCGGAAGTCGTGGGCGAACCGCCCCTCGTGCCGGAAGTGGAACCGGTGCTCCACCGGGCCGGCCGTCGGGTGCCGCAGGGAGACCACCAGGTCCTGGCGGATTCGCAGCCGCAGCACGGCGGGCGTTCGCTGGCCGGTGAGCTTGCCGTCGAGCATCACCTGTGCGCCGGCAGGCGAGGAGGTCAGTCGTAGCTCGGCCCACCTCGGCCGCAGGGTCTGGTAGAGCAGCAGGCCGGCCACCGTGCAGGTCAACAGCAGGCCGCCGACGATACCGATGATCGCCCCCCGGCGACCGGGGCTCACGGGGGCTTCCGCCGGGAGGTGCGGGTGAGGTCCGGTGACCACCGAGTCGGTGAGCTGGGGCAACGGAGCCGCGGCCTGTGACGCAGCGCGACCGGTCGCCGCTGGCGATCCCGGAGCGCCGATTGCGGCGCGGGGGCCGCCGTGAACCGGCCCGGTGGTCGGCATCGCCGGTAGCACCGGCAGCGGCGCGTCGGGCTGGCCCGCCTGCTGATACTGGGAGAAGCCGCCAATGCTCGAGATCGGCGTCATCGGCGGCGGCAGGGCGCCGGTCGGCGGCAGCCGGATCAGGTGGCTCTGGGAGCGGCGGGTGTTCTCGGGGAAGAGCGACTCGAGGAACCGGTCGAGCTGCCGGTCCCCCATCGACTCGGTGAAGCCCTGGGTGTAGCGCTCGAGCTCGCGGCGCATCGCGTCGGCGGTGGGGTAGCGGTCGTCGGGAGCGGCTTGCATCGCGCGGGTGATGATCGCTTCGAGGCCCGGGTCGAAGCCCGGGATCACCTTCGACGGTGGGTCGTAGGCCGCCTCGCGCACCCGCTGCAGCACCTCGAGGTCGGCCTTGGCGGCGAAGGGTAGCCGCCCGCAGGTGATCTCGTAGAGCGTGATGCCGAGGGAGAAGATGTCCGAGCGGTGGTCCACCGACTCGCCCCGAGCCTGCTCCGGGGACATGTAGCTGAACTTGCCCTTGACCAGGCCGACCTCGGACTGCTCGAGGTTGTCGCGTGCCTTGGCCAGGCCGAAGTCGCCGACCTTCACCTCGCCCTCGTGGCTGAGGAAGATGTTGGCCGGGTTGACGTCGCGGTGGACGATGTTCAGCGGCTGGCCTGCCTCGTCCTGCTTGCGGTGGGCGTAGTCGAGGGCGCGGCAGACCTCGGCGGCGATGTAGGCCACCAGGCCCGGGGGGATCGCCTGGCCGTTGTCTTTGGCGCGGAAGTAGACCGTGCGCAGGTCGCGGCCCTGGACGTACTCGAGGGTCAGGAATGGCCGGTCGCCCATGGCGCCCATGTCGAGCACCTGGACGATGTTGCCGTGCTGGAGGTTGGCGGTGATCCGCGCCTCGTCGAGGAACATCTGGCGGAAGCGCGGGACGGCCGCGAGCTGGGGCAGCAGCCGCTTGATCACCACCGGCTTTTCGAAGCCCCCGCTGCCCTGGGCGACGGCGACGAACACCTCTGCCATGCCGCCGACGGCCAAGCGATCAACGAATCTGTACCGTCCGACCTGCATCCGCTCGCCCGAGCTTGGCATACCGGTGGCGGTCAGGCGAGCCCAATACTTGCGCCACCCAGCAGCAGCTAGCATTTGACAATTAGACGCGCTCCGGTTTACCCGAACACCATGAGCTCCTCGAGCCGCTGTTTGCCTGCCGCGTGGGTCGCGGTGGCGTCGATCGTCACCGCAATGGCGGGCGGTGGGGTTGCCAGCGCCGACGACGAGGCGGCCGCCGGGCTGCCGCACCGTCCGGAGGGGCGGCTCCCTGGCTGGCTGCTCGAGGTGCAGGCCACGCGGGTCGAGCCCTGCGCGGGGGCGGGCTGCCTGGACGTCGGGTTGCGCCTCCTGCTCGCGCCGGGCGATCCGGCAGCGCGGCGCGGCTCCACAGCAGACGGCGTGCGACGGCCGGGGCCACGGTCCTGCCCGGCCGGTGGGCGGTTGGTCGCCCTGACCGTTGGCGACGCTCGACCCGCGCCGGAGCGGGTCGGCCTCAGCCGGCGGTACCGGCTCGACGAGGGGGCGCTGGTCCGGGGGCGGCGGCTGTTCGGCGACCGGCTGCCGCTGGTGACCGAGGCCGTGCGGCGCCGACTCACGGCGCTGCGCCAGGAGACCCGGGCCGGCCCGCTGGTCGCCGCGGTCGCCGCGCAGCTGGCCCTGCTGGAGGGTGCGCCCCACTACCGGGTGCGACGAGGCGTGGTGATCCCGGCGCGGGTCGAGCAGCGACTGGTCGAGCTGGCGCGCGCCTTCTACCAGCGTCGGCGTCGGCGGCTGCTGGTCACCAGCGGCACGCGCTCGCCGCGGCTGCAGGCCGAGGCGATGTACACCAAGCTCCGCTCGGGCGGACGCACCCGGGGGCTCTACCGCAAGTGGCGCGCGGCGCGCGGCATCGAGCGGGCCTACCGTCGGGGGCGAGCCCGTCGCCGCTCGCGCGAGGCCGTGATTGGTGCGATGACCGCCGAGATCAACGTCCAGGTCGGACAGGGCGTCTACGTCTCGCCCCACCTGCAAGCGGGTGCGGTCGACCTCCGCAGCCGTGGCCTGCGGCGGCGCGACCGCCGCACGCTGCTGCGCCTGGCGCGCGGGTACCCCTGGATCTGCCAGATCAAGCTCGAGCGGCGTCCGCCGCACTTCCACCTCCGCTTCGCCGGTACGGATGGCAACTGCGAGCCCGACGACCGCGACCTGCCAGTCGCCCAGCCGCGTCGCCGCTGACCGACCGGGCTCCGGCATTTTTTGCTCGCTTCGAGCCCGAAGGCATCTATGATCTGAGGTTCAACCAAAGGGGGGGGAGGTGACTCGTGAAGCCAGCAAAGCTTGACGTGCTCAAGGACGGTAACGTGGTGACCCTGAGGAACCCGACGATCGAGGATCTCGACCGCTCGTGTCGGTTCTTCCGCGGGCTTCCGGCCGAGGACCGCCAGTACTTGAGGTTCGATGGGACCAGCCGCGAGGTGGTCGCGCGCCTGATCAACGAGAGCGAGGCCGGTCGCGCGGTGCGCATCGAGGCCATCGTCGGCGACGAGATCGTTGCTCACGGGGCGCTCGAGTTCTCCACCGACGGCTGGTACCGGCACATCGGCGAGCTCCGGGTGATCGTCGCCGCGGCGTACCGTGGACGGAACCTTGGCACGATCATGATCAGCCACCTGTTCGTCGAGGCCCAGCGGCTCGAGGTCGAGAAGGTCGTGGCGAAGATGGCGGCGCCCCAGCGGGCCGCGCGCAAGATCCTCGAGCGGCTTGGCTTCGAGCTCGAGGCGACCTTGCCCGACCATATCAAGGATGCCGAGGGCAACCTGCACCCGATGCTCGTGATGAGCTGCAGCCTCGACGAGGTCGCCAAGGCGCTGCGGGAGTTCTACAAGGAAGACAACTGGTGGGACGGCTGATTCGCACCCCGATCGACATCGCCCGTTGGGCTGGCTGACCGATGGAGCCCGGAGAGGAGTTCGGTAAGTACCGCCTCGAAGCGCTGATCGGCCGTGGCGGCGGCGGCGACGTCTTCCGAGCGGTCCAGCGGGGCATCGGCGGCTTCTCCCGCCCCGTGGCGGTCAAGGTCCTGCACGATGCCTCGGACACCACCGGCGACGCGGTGGACAAGCTCGCCCGCGAGGCGCGGATCATCGGCCGCCTGCAACACCGCAACATCGTCCAGGTCCACGAGGTCGCCCAGGCGCGGGGGATCGACTTTCTCGTGATGGAGCTGGTCGACGGGGTGACCCTCAAGTGGCTGATCCGCTGCTATCGCGACGGGCTGCCGTTCTGGCTCGGGATCCACGTCGGGGTCGAGATCTGTCGCGCGCTCGGCTACGCCCATCAGGCCAAGGACGACCGTGGACGGCCGCTCGGCATCATCCATCGCGACGTCAAGCCGAGCAACGTGCTGATCAGCAGCCAGGGAGACATCAAGCTGTCGGACTTTGGCCTGGCCAAGGCGCTGGCGGTCAAGGCCGACTACCTCACTGCCCACGGCGTGATCAAGGGCACGCCGGCCTACATGAGTCCTGAGCAGCGGGCGGGCACCGCCGCCAGCGCTTCGGCCGACGTCTTCTCCCTGGCGATGATGGTCTGTGAGGTCTGCACCGGCAAGCGCCCGGAGGCCCGCCGGAGCGGCCGACGCGAGGCGCCGACCCTGGCGGCGCTCAACCCGGCGGTGCCGATCGAGCTCGACCAGGTGCTCGGGCTGGCGCTCTCGGAGAGGCCGAAGAAGCGGCCGACCGCCGAGGAGGTGGGCCAGGTGCTCGAGCGGACCCTCGCGGCGGTGATGCCGCCAGAGAAGCTCTCCCGCCTGAGCGACGAGACCGCGGTCTGGGTTGGCCGGGTGCTCAGCGGCCTGCGAGCGGTCCCCTCGGTGGACGCGACCCACCTCGCGGACCGCCCGGCCAGTCGCCCGGCCAGTCGCCCGGACTCCGCCCCGGACGGCAAGCCCGCCCTGGCCACGGCACCCGGCAGGCGCAGCGCCCGGGCCAAGGTGCGGGGTAGCGATCGGGCCGAGGTGCGGGGTAGCGATCGGGCCGAGGCGCGGGGTAGTGATCGGGCCGAGGCGCGGGGTAGCGATCGGGCTGAGGCGCGGGGTAGCGATCGGGCCGAGGTGCGGGGTAGTGATCGGGCCGCGGCCGAACGACCGCTGGCACCCGCCCCGCCGCCAGCCTCGGCTCCGTCGGCGCCGGCGGTCAGCACCCCGACACCGATGGTGCCGTCGCGCGATCCCGTGCGTCCCCCCGGGCTCGAGACGGTGGATCCCGAGCGCATCGCGCAGTATGCGGCGATGGTCGAGGATGAGGAGTTCGACGTCGCCCGCGGGCCCGTGGCTCAGCCCGAGGCGCTCGACCTGGCCTACGGCGAGCGGGCCGAGCGGACCCACCGTCGCGTCTTCGCGCTGGTGATCTTCGCCGCGGTGATGATGGCCGCGGCAGTGCTTTGGCAGGAGGGCGCCTCCGAGTGGCTCGGCCGCCTCGGCGGCGGCGCGAGCGACATCCGGCTCGTCGATTCTGGCGCCGAGCTCGACGGGTCGGGCCCGGCCGGCTCGGGCGCTGCGGACGGGGACCTCGCGCCCGGCGAGGCCGCGCCCGGAGACGACGCGGGACAGGCCCGAACGGACCGGTGACGGTGAGCCACCGAGAGCCGCGCGGGCGACCTGATCTGCTGCCGTTGGCGCTCGCGGCGTTGGCAGCCCTGGCGCTGACAGCAGGCTGCAGGCGACCGGTGGCCTCGCCGCCCGCGCCCGCGGCCTCGTCGCGACCCTCGCCGTCCGCGTCGCCCTGGCGAGGGCTCGGCAACCTGCGCCAGGCGGTCGTGCGGGGAGACACCGCCTGGCTGGTCGCGCAAGGGGGCACGCTGCGGCTGCGCGCCTTCGACGGCGGCGAGGTGGTCGAGGTGACGCTGCTGCCGCCAGGTCGGCGGCGGTTGCCGGCGATCGACCGGGTCTCCTTCGCGCTGGCCGCGCCGCCCCGACCCGCACCACTGGCGCTCTCCCGCGGGCAGCGGTTGGAGATCGACGCCGGCAAGCTACGGGTCGCGGTCCACCGCAACCCCCTGCGGCTCGAGCTGCGGCGGAGCGATGGCAGCCTGGTCTACGTCGACGACGCCCGGGGACACGGCTGGAGCGGCGGCGAGGTGCGGACCTGGAAGGTGCTCCCGTCGAGCCTGCGCTGCTACGGCCTGGGCCAGAAGAGCGGGCACCTCGAAAAGCGCGGCAACGCCTACGTGATGTGGAACACCGACCGTGGGTACTACTGGGGAGATGACGATCCGCTCTACCAGTCGATCCCGTTCTTGCTCGGCCACGACGCCGAGCGGGGGCAGAGCTTTGGGCTGCTGCTCGACAACACCCACCGCAGCTTCTTCGACCTGGGGCTGAGCGCCCGAGACCGCTGGTCGTTCGGTGCCGAGGGCGGGGCGCTGCGCTACTACGTCCTCGCCGGTCCGACGCCCAAGGCGGTGGTCGAGCAGCACACCCGGCTCGTCGGCAGGATGCCGTTGCCGCCGCGGTGGGCCCTCGGCTACCACCAGGCGCGCTACAGCTACTACCCGGCGCGCCGGGTGCGAGAGCTGGCGGCGCGTTTCCGGCGGGAGAGGATCCCCTGCGACGCGATTCACCTCGACATCCATCACATGGATCGCTACCGCTCCTTCACCTGGGACCCCAAGCGCTTCGCCGACCCGAAGGGCCTGGTGGCGGAGCTCGGCCGCAGCGGGATCAAGGTGGTGGCGATCGTCGATCCCGGACTGGCGGCGATCAGCGGCTACCGGCCACACGACGAGGCGCTCGCGGGGGGCCACGTGGTTCGCTGGCCAGACGGGTCGGTCTATCGCGGGCGCGTCTGGCCCGGCGCCTGCGTCTTCCCCGACTTCGTTCGACCGGCGACCCGTCGCTGGTGGGGCGGCCAGCTCGCGCCGCTGGTCGAGGCCGGCGTCGCAGGGATCTGGACCGACATGAACGAGCCGGCGATCTTCGACGGTCCGAGCAAGACGATGCCGCTCGAGCTCCGACACGGGGGGGGGCCCATCTCCGGTAGCCACCGCCGCTACCATAACGTCTACGGGATGCTGATGAGCCGGGCGACCTACGAGGGACTGCAGCGGCTGCGTCCGGGCCATCGGCCGTTCGTCTTGACCCGTGCGACCTTCGCCGGTGGCCACCGCTGGGCGGCCTCGTGGACCGGCGACAACGCCGCCACCTGGCAGCACCTGTCGTTCGCCGTGCCGATGGCGTTGAACATGGGCCTCAGCGGTCAGGCGTTCTCCGGACCGGATGTCGGCGGCTTCTTCGGTGCTCCGACGCCAGAGCTGATGTCCCGCTTCCTCCAGCTCGGTGCCTGGATGCCGCTGTTCCGAACCCACACCAACATCGACACCCCGGACCAGGAGCCGTGGTCCCACGGAGCGCCCTACACCGCGATCAACCGTCAGGCGATCGAGCTGCGCTATCGCTTCCTGCCCTACCTCTACACGCTGTTTCACCAGGCGGCGCGTCGGGGCTGGCCCGTGGTCCGCCCGCTGTTCTTCGAGTTTCCGGCTGACCGCGCCAGCCTGCGCGAGGACCGCCAGTTGCTGGTCGGCAACGCCGTGATGGTCGCCCCGGTGACTAGAGCTGCCGTCCGGCGGCGCAGGGTCCGCTTCCCGCCAGGTAGCGCCTGGTTCGATCTGCACAGCCGCCGCCGCTACAGCGACGAGCGCGTGGAGGTGCCCACGCCGCTCGAGCGGATCGGCGTCTTCCTCCGGGCGGGGGCGGTGATCCCGAGTCAACCTGTCGTGCAACACACCGGCGAGCGGCCGGGCCGGCTGGAGTTGATCGTGCTGCCATCGCCCGAGCCGGTGGACTCGATGGTCTATCAGGATCGTGGCGATGGGCCGCCCACGGGGCCGCGTCGGGTAGTCCGCTACCGCCAGCGTGCCAGCGCCGCCGCGCTGACCGTCGAGGTCACGCCCGCTGGGACCCTGGCTCCACCCGAGCGCTACGACCTGTTCAGGGTCTGGGCCGTCGGCAGGCCGCCGTCGGCGGTCAGCTGGCGGGGAAGGCCGGTGCCGCGGGTCCGCGATCTCGACGCGGTGTCGATCGGCTGGCGCCACGACCGCGGGCTGCGCGAGGTGCAGGTCAAGGTTCCGCCCCCTCGCACGACGTCGCGGCTGCGCCTGGTATACTGACCGACCGATAGGGCGTGCGGCGCGTCAGGGACGGTGACCTCGAGCGACACGGAGTACGAGGACCGATGGAGCGTGGAAGACGACTCGGCGAGCTGTTGGTCGAGCAAGGGCAGCTTTCTCCCGAGCAGCTCGAGCCCGCGGTACAGATGCAGGTGGCGGCTGGCGGCCGGCTGGGCACCGTGTTGATCGAGCTGCGCTCGGTTGGCATCGACGCCGTCGGGCAGGCGCTGGCGGTCCAGCACGGCATCCCCGAGGCGCGGCCGGAGGACTTCGAGCAGGTCCAGTGGGACGTGATCTCCACGGTGCCGGTGGAGCTGGTGAAGAAGCACGTCGTGGTGCCCCTCAGGCTCGAGGGCCAGCGGCTGTTGCTGGCCATGCGTGATCCCCACGACATCGCGGCGCTCGACGAGATCTCGTTTGTCGTCAGCGCGCGGATCCAGCCCTGCGCCGCTGCCGAGCTGCGGCTGTTCTACTACATCGAGCGGCACTACCGGGTCCCCCGCCTGGCGCGCTACGTCAGGGTGCCCGACAGCCTGATGCAGAGCCCCGTCGGTGACGAGCGGCGGAACTACCTGCAGCCCTCGCCCGGGCTGATCGACCCGCAGCGTCGGCCACCTGAGGCCGCGGCGCGCGACCCGGAGGCGGCGGCCGCGCCCCCGCCGGCCGAGGATGAGCTCTCGCGGGTCTACCTCGACGAGTTCGACCTGGACGTGGCGGTGGAGCTACCGGATGGGGGGGAGCCCAGCGCCGCCAACCCGCCCCCCCCCGCGGCCGAGGTTGCGCGTCTCGCCAGGACGGACGGATCGACCTCCGAGATCCTCCGGGCGGACACATTCGACGGTTTGGGTGCGGTGGAGATCGACGTCGCGGAGGAGCCCGTCGCGGAGCCCGTCGTAGCGGAGCCCGTCGCGGACACTGTGGGCACCTCGCGGGTCCACTGCGCCAACTGCGCCCACGTCTACGATGCCACGCCCCCGCTGGTCTGGACGATCTGTCCCCGCTGCGGCCACAGCGACGAGGAGGAGCCGTGGACGCTGCCGGCCGAGGAGGTCCCCGGGGCGCCCGACGAGGAGGGCGAGATCACCCTGCTGGCCAACGCCCGGCTCGACGCTGCCTGTGGCAGCATGGCTGAGGCCGCCGATCGCGAGGCGGTGCTGCGCGGGTTGGTCGGGCCCGTACTGGCCAACTGCGCGGTGAGCGTGCTCTTTTCGGTCCGTCAGCAGCTGGCCGTGGGGGTGGCGGCGTGGGGCACCGGCTCCACGGCGCTCGAGCTGCAGGCGCTGGTGGTGCCGATGACCACGCCGTCGCTGCTGCAGCGCGGCTTCGCCGAGCGCGCGGTGTTGCGCGGCACCTTCGGCGACGATCCGATCCTGGCGATGGTGGCCGGATACCTCAGGGGCGTGACCGCCAACGAGGCGCTCGTGGCCCCGGTGGTGCTCGGCGGTCGGATCTTCACCCTGCTCTGCTGCGGCTCGGAGCCGGGCAAGCCCTTCGGGCCACGCGCCGAGCTGGAGCTCGAGCTGCTCGTCGGCGCTGCCGAGGCACGGCTGGTGGAGCTGATGCGCAGCAGCTGATGGCGCGGGGGCCCGTCAGTCGCGGAGCTCGGGCAGGTCGGCGAACAGCTCGAGCGCCTCGGGGTTGGCCAGCGCCTCGGTGTTGCTCACTGGCCGGCCACAGACCACCTCACGCACGGCGATCTCGGAGATCTTGCCGCTCTGGGTCCGTGGGATGTCGGCCACCTGCACCACCTTCGCCGGGACGTGCCGCGGCGAGGCGCCCTGGCGTAGCTGGCGCTTGATCCGCGTCACGAGCTCGTCGTTGAGGGTCACGGCGGGGCGCAGCACGACGAAGAGCACCACCCGGATGTCGTCCTCGTGGGGCTGCCCGATCGCGACGCTCTCGAGGACCTCGTCGATCCGTTCGACCTGATTGTAGATCTCGGCGGTGCCGATTCGCACCCCGCCCGGGTTGAGCACCGCGTCCGAGCGGCCGTGGATCACCAGCCCGCCGTGCGTGGTCAGCTCGGCCCAGTCGCCCTGATGCCAGACGCCGGCGAAGCGCTCGAAGTAGGCCGCCCGGTACCGGGCGCCGTCGGGGTCGCTCCAGAACCCCACCGGCATCGACGGGAACGGCGCGGTGCAGACCAGCTCACCCGTCCCGGCCCGCAGCGGGCGGCCTGTCGGATCGAACACGTCGATCGCCATGCCGAGGCCGCGGGCCTGGATCTCGCCCCGCCAGACCGACCCGATCGGGTTGCCGAGGACGAAGCAGCCGATGATGTCGGTGCCCCCCGAGATCGACGACAGCTGGACCGACGGCTTGACCCGCTGGTAGACGTAGTCGAAGCCGTCGGGCGAGAGCGGTGAGCCGGTGGAGGTGATCACCCGCAGGGCGTCGATGTACTTGGCCGAGGTGCCGAGGAGCGTCATCCCCTCCGCCTCGGCGTAGTCGAAGAGGACGGCGGGAGTCGGGTGAAAGGGCGCGCCGTCGAACAGCAGCAGGGTCGCCTCGGCGGCGAGCGCCGAGACGAGCCAGTTCCACATCATCCAGCCGCAGGTGGTGTAGTGGAAGACGCGGTCGCGAGGTCGCACGTCGCAGTGCAGCCGGTGCTCCTTGGCGTGCTGCAGCAGCGTGCCGCCGGCTCCGTGGACGATGCACTTGGGCGCGCCGGTGGTCCCCGACGAGTACATGATGTAGAGAGGGTGGTCGAAGGGGAAGCGCTCGAAGGTGGCGATCGCCGCGGCGGGGTGGCCGGCGACGAAGCCCGCGAGGGTCGTGGCGCCGGCGATGCGCCTCGCGGCGTCCTCCGTGACGTCGCCCTGGTGGGGGTCGTAGGGGACGAGCACCGTCCGCGTCAGCGAGGGCAGGCGGGCGGCGATCTGGCTCACCCGCTCGCCGAGGTCGATGGCCTGGCCCTTGTAGCGGTACTCGTCGGCGGCAAAGAGCACCTTCGGCTCGATTTGGCCGAAGCGGTCGAGCACCGCCTGGACGCCGAAGTCGGGCGAGCTCGAGGTCCAGATCGCTCCGAGGCTGGTGGTGGCGAGCATCGCCACCACCGTCTCGGGCAGGTTGGGCAGGTAGCCGGCCACGCGGTCACCGCTGCCGACTCCGTCAGAGCGCAGGGCGGCGGCGAGCTGGCCCACCTGACGGCGGAGCTCGCCGCAGCTGAGGCGGCGCTCGACCTGCTCCTCACCACGAAAGACGATCGCGTCGTCGTCGTCGTCGTCTCCCCGCTGGAGCAAGTTCTCGGCGAAGCTCAGCCGCGCGTCGGGGAAGAAGCGGGCGCCCGGCATCCGGTCGCCGTGCTCGAGGGCGGTCTCGCCCCAGGTCTCGGCTACCACGCCGGCGAAGCTGGCCACCGCACGCCAGAAGCGTCCGGGGTGGGCGACGGACCAGTCGTGCAGCGCCGCGAAAGCCGGGCCGGGATCGTCGGGGATCCTGGCGCCGTGGTCGCAGCGTACCTGCTCGCAGAAACGGGTCAGGTTGGCCAGGCGGAGCTGGTCCGGCGTTGGCTGCCACAGCGGCTCTCTCATCGTCACGCGCTCCTTCTGCCGCCGTTGCCCGGCCAATCACGTTGGCTGATGGGGTGCCGAGGCGAGGACCATACTGGCGATCATTGCAGGAAATCATCATAATTCAAACGGCTTGAGTGAGATGCCCGCTGAGGCTCTCTCGGGGCTGCTATATTCTCGTCGCGGGGTCGTTGGCGTTGCTCCGCGCAGCTTGGGGAGTATCGACATGATGTGGCTCAGGAAGAACTATCGGTCGCCTTGGATCGGCGCGCTCGCCGGGTTGTTGGTGGCTGGCTGCGCCGACACCTTCTCTGCTGGCGTCGATGGTGGCGGCGGCAGCGACGCCGACGCGGCCGAGCCGTGCGACAAGGGCGAGACCTTCTGCAAGGGCAAGGTCTGGAACAAGTGCGTCGGCGGTAGCTACGTCGAGGAGGACTGTGGCGACGGCGTCTGCATCGAGGGCGAAGGATGCAAGACCTGCGCGCCGGAGACCAAGTACTGCGTCGGCAACGATGTCTTCGAGTGCAACGCTGACGGCAGCTCGGAGAAGAAGCTCGAGACCTGCCCGGCGGACCAGGAGTGCGTGCTCGGCAAGTGCTCCAACCTCTGCGACATGCCGCTGAAGAACCGCTCCAACGTCGGCTGCGAGTTCTGGGCGGTGGACCTGCCGAACGAGTACGCCTGCCAGTCGATGGACGGCGGCGCGACCTGCATGATGCACCTCTGCGCCGCCTGCCAGCAGTTCGCGGTGGCGATCGCCAACACCAACACCTTCAAGGCGCGGGTCACGGTCGAGATCAACGAGGCCGCGCCGGGCGAGCCGCCGCAGCTGAAGCTGATCGAGACCAAGGAGATCCCCCACGGCTCGCTGGCCCTGATCAACCTGCCGATGCGTGAGGTCGACTGTACCGAGTGGTACAAGGACTCCACGGGCAAGATGCGGCGCAAGGACGACAGCAAGAGCTGCCTCTCCTCACGGGCGTTCAGGATCAAGAGCACCGTGCCGGTGATCGCCTACCAGTTCAACCCGATCATCAACGACTCTTCCAACGGCGCCTCGCTGCTGATCCCGAAGAACGGCCTCGACACCGAGTACCGCGTGCTCGGCTGGTCGACGTCCAACCCCGTGGGGATGGACATGCCCGGGATGGTCATGGAGGGCATCCCCGACGCGATGAACGTCACCGTCGTCGGTATCGAGGAGAACACCCAGGTCGAGGTCGTCGTCGCTCACAACATCGTCGCCAGCCCCGACGGCAAGATCCCGGCGGCGAACAAGGGCGAGAAGGTCACGGTGACCCTCGGGCCGTTCGACGTGCTCAACCTCAACAGTCGCCAGTCCTTCGACACGCCGGGCAACATCAGCGGCGACATGACGGGCACGCTGGTCAAGGCCAGTGCTCCGGTGGTGGTGTTCTCCGGCGGCGCGCGGTCGTCAGTGCCGGGCATGAGCCTCGACGAGTACAGCCCCCGACCGCCCGAGCCGAGCGATCCGGAGTACGATACCTGCTGCACCGAGCACTTCGAGCAGCAGATGTTCCCCGTCTCCTCCCTCGGGACCAAGTTCGCGATCACGCGTACCCCGGTGCGGAGTGTCTCGGTCCCCGAGCCGGACCTCTATCGGATCCTCTCGATCGATGACAAGACGATCGTCACCACCAACCTGACCGAGTTTCCGACCTTCCACCTGCCGAACGCTAGCGATCAGGCCAACTTCTGGGCCACCGGGCCGTTCACCGTCACCTCGGATAAACCGATCATGATCGCCCAGTACGCGGTCGCTCAGGGCTTCCTCGAGGCGGGCAGCACCGGCGATCCGGAGTTCGTCGTCTTTCCGCCGGTGGAGCAGTACCGGCCCCAGTACCTGTTTCTCACGCCGCCGACCTTCGATCATGACTACGTCGTGATCGGCGCCCCCGAGGCCGCGCTGATCAAGGTCGATAACGACGAGATCAGCGGCGAGTTCAACACCAAGTGCCACCAGACCGACATCGGCACGATCGATGCCCAGACCTACGTCGAGTACCGCTGCTCGGTGGCTGACGGCGTGCATCGCGTGGAGTCGTCGATGCCGATCGGCATCACCGTCTACGGCTACTACAACGTCGGCTCCTACGGCTACCCCGGCGGCGCGGACGTGAAGCAGATCAACATTCGGTAGTGGGATCAGTCAGCGGTGCAGGCGACCGCACCCTCGGGCTATCCGTGAGTGCCTCCACATTGGCGGAGCTTGCCCGAATCGATTTCAGACAGCCTGTCTTGATTGGTACCGGGGCTTGGCTCGCCCGAATCTACGCCAGACAGCGTATCCGCCGCCGAACCGGGCAGCCCGGCCACCG
>JAUVBO010000189.1 GCA_030591195.1 Pseudomonadota bacterium | reverse complement strand
TGGCCGTCACGGCCAAGGGTCAGTCGAAGAGGCTGAGCTGTCGCGCGAGCGGCCTTGGCGGCTTGACCGTCGGACGCCTTCGTCCTTTGCCCGCCGCAGGCCTGGCCCCCGTCGCACGTCTGGCCTCGGTCCGGGGCTTGGCCGTCGCCACCGGGAGGCACCAGAGCGGCAGGTCTCCCCCCTCGGTCGTCTCCGAAGGACTCGTGGGCCTGTCCTCGGCGAGCCGTTGCCAGGGCGGTGGGCCAGGGCGCGCGGGCTCGGGATCGCCGAACACCGGGACGCCATCACGCCGCCGGGGCTGGGCGCTTGCGATCGACGCGGTGCGATCGGGCTTCCTGCCCCGACGCTGGCGGGGTGAGGGCTGGTAGATCCCTTGCCGGCGCGTCCACGCCAGCAGCTGCAGGAAGAACGCCTTGAACTCGGCGCCGTGGTTGAAGTGGCGCAGGTGGGCCAGCTCGTGACAGAGGGTGTCGACCAGGCTCGAGTACTTCAGCGGCTTGCCGGTCTTGGCGTGGTTGAGCCTGATCTTGATCAGGCCGGTCTCGTAGCAGACCCCGTAGCGCGACTTGACCCGCGGATGCTCGGCGTCGATGGCGCTGAAGCGCAGGTCGAACCGGTCGGCGATCCGCGCCGCGTCGGCGCGGAGACGTGACAGCAGCGCCTGCCGCTCGGACCGATCCATGCCGTCGAATATGGCACAAGCGGATCCGCGTCGCCAGCCGACGACCCTGTTTCAGCGGTCTAGAAGGACAGCCGGAGGCGGACGCCGGTGGGCCCGATCAGCACCCGGGCGGCACCGGCCTTCGCCGCGGGGGCGGGAGCGGGGACCAGGCGCTGCTTGCCGCCCCCGTGCTGGTAGTCGATGTAGGCCATCATCGCCGCGGCCACCAGCGCGGTGCTGCCGACGCCGAACAGCACGTTGGCCACCAGGGCGTCGCGCTCGCCCGAGTCCTTGAGCGACTCCATCTTGCGGACGTCGGCCGGGGTGTCGCCGCTGGAGGCATCGAAGGCGTTCTGCTGGGAGATCAGGTGGGCGCCGAAGATCGCGCCGGTGGTCAGCGAGACCAGACCGACGCCAGTGACGATCCAGGTCGGCAGTCGGATCGAGTCGAGGAAGCCCCGCGAGACCGTGGGTCGGGCGGTGGGGACCAGGTCGATCCGGACCCGAGTCACCCGGTTGGCCATCACCACCGCGGTGGTGCTCCAGCGGTGGTGGCCGTCGAGCCGGGCGGTCAGCCGGTACTTGCCGGGCGGCAGGTTACGCAGCTCGAGGGGCGGTGTGCCGCGGGGCTGCCCGTCGAGCTCGAGCTCGACGAGGCGCTGGACGGTGGTGACGATCAGCGAGCCGGTGGGGGCCGCCGGCTCGCTGGCGCCGGTCGGGGCAGCGAACAGCCGGCTCACCGCACGGTTCATCACCGCCTGCCGCTCGACGGCGTCGAGCGGCAGCAGGACCCGGGAGCGCGCGCGGTCAGCGCCGGTGGCGACGTCGAAGACCCGCATGGTGACCTCGGCGTGCAGGGTGGTGGCCTTGCCCTGGGCCGAGACCAGCAGGATCGCGCTGGCCTTGATGCTCTGGCCGATCTGCTGCAGGCACGCCACCGAGCGGTCGGCGCAGCCCACGGCGATCTGCAGGTCCTCGAGGCCGAGCCCCGACGCCTGCACCGGCTGGCCGACGGCGGCCGCGGTCTTGACCACCTCCTGGACCAGCGAAGCGATCGGCGAGACGCCCTCGATCAGCAGCACCATCGGACCCTGCGGCCTGCTCGTCGGGGCGGTCGACCCCGGCGCTGGCACCAGCGTCAGCGCGGCCGCCGCGACCATCGCCACCAGCCCCCGCATCAGTTCCTCCCGCATACCTTCACCGACTCGAAGAGCGCGCTGGCCCCGGCGGTGAACAGCGCCATGCCGCCGGTGGTCAGGGTCTTGTCCTGGGCGTTGGTTTCGACCTGGCTGAGGTCGGCCAGCAGGGCGCGACAGCTGATCTGGTCGTCGACGATCCGCATCGTGATCGTGTAGGGCGTGTCCTCGCGGATCGGGCGGATGATGCCCGAGCCCGGCCCGGTGGTGTCGCCGAAGAGCTCGAGCTTGTCCGAGGCGAGGTCGCTGCCCTGGGTTCGCCCGCTGACCAGCCTGACGTTCTGCTGGTCGAGGGCGCAGTAGTAGCCGCCACCAGCGTTGGCCGACAGCCCGGCGGTTCGCACCACCACCCCGGCCAGCGAGGCGTTGTTGTCCTCGCCGTCGTCGAAGACCAGCCCGTCGTCGCCCCGGCCGGTGAAGCGAATCACCGCCAGCACCAGCAGGTCGTCCTGCGGGCTGATCGACTCGTGGGCGGCGCGGTTCAGCCCGTTGGTGCTCGCCTGCTGGTAGTAGCCGCCGAGGACCTTCCAGCTCGAGGCCTGCTCCACCGGATCGAAGGGGGCCGGGTCGGTGAAGCGTGCGATGTTCGCCAGCGGCGGCCCGAAGGCGCTGTCGGCCGGGGCGCAGTCACACAGATCGCCGAGCCCGTCCTGGTCGCCGTCGGCTTGGCTCGGGTTGGCCGTGTCGGGGCAGTTGTCCTCGGCGTTCGCCACCCCGTCGAGGTCCCGGTCGTTCGCCGGGTCGAGGTCGGGGCCGAGGTCCGCCGGCGGGGGCCCGTCGGTGCCGGCGTCCGGGCAGCTCGCGACCAGCACGCAGTGGCCGCTGCAGCAGCGCTTGCCCGTGGGGCAGCTCTCGGCCGCGCCTTCGGTGCACGCGAGCTCGGCGAGCCGGGAGCTGTCGAAGTGGCAACCCGCCGGTGGCGCGGTCAAGATCGCGCCCAGCACGGGCATCGCAAACCAGCGGAGGAGCAACCGTCGCATCGCCTACCTGAGCTCCCACCCTTCTCGTCGTCCGGAAGCGGTAAAAAATCACTGAATTTCTAGCTGAATTCGTCGAGTTGGTCAATCCCGCCTGGCGGCGGGCCGGATCACTAGCCGCGATGGGGCCAACGCATATAGTATCGCCGACGAACCTGGGGAGTGCTGCCATGCCAACAAGATCAAGAACGCACGAGTTGTTGTTGTCTCTCGCGGCTGTCGCCACGCTCTCGCTGCTCGGGGCGTGTGGCCCTGACTTCCGGCCCGCGATCGCCAGCATCAACCCTCTCAACGGCGCCACCGTCGTCGATCAAACCTTCAAGCCGGAGCTGCGACTGGCCGAGAGTGCCGAGGCGGCGCTCGAAGAGGGCGATCGCCGGCTGGTGCTCTACGACGTGACCAACGGCGGCAGGAAGACGATCGCCGGCTCGATCCTGATCGAGGACAACCGGCTGACCTACGAGCCGAACGAGCCCCTGGGCCAGGACCGGCTCTACGAGCTGGTGCTCCAGCGGGAAGCGGTAAGCGGCGAGAAGCTGCTCGATGTCGATGGCAGCGAGTGGCCGGAGGAGCCGCTGGTCTGGCCCTTCCGCGCGCGTTTCGCCACTTTTTCCTTGCCCCGCGTGCGGGCGGTCTACCTCGACGACGAGCACCTCCTGCCGCGGCTGATGGTTCGCTTCTCCCAGCGAATGGACCAGGTGTCGACGAGCGACCAGTTCGTGCTCGTCGACCAGCTGGGCAACCAGCTGGCCCTCTCCCGGCCGGTGTGGATCGACGACTCGAGCGTCAGACTGGACATCGAGGCCCAGCTCGACCCTGCCGGGCTCTACACGCTGGAGATCGGCGCCGGGACCCAGGCGGCCGACGGCGTTGGCCTCGACGGGGACGAGGACGGGACGCCGGGCGAAGCCAAGGACAGCTTCACGATCAAGTTCACTGGTTCGGAGAAGATCATCCGCTCACGTCTGGTCGAGCAGGCGGATAGCTGATAGGGCTGAGGATCCCGTGGCCGAGCACATCCTCACCCTGCCGCCCGAGGAGGTGGCGCGGTTTCTCCTCCGTCATCGACGGCACGAGACCCTTGAGCGCTACGAGCCGCGCCTCGACGACTTCCTCCGCGAGATCCTCGCCAAGGCCAACGAGTTCGTCCCGTCCGAGTCGGGGGCGATCTTCCTCGACGATCCGCGGGTCAAGCTGCTCGGCTCTCGCGGCACCTTGACCTGCATCACTGCCTTCGGCGAGCGGGCCGCCGACCACCTCGGCCGGAGCTTCCCCTGTGACGTGGGGGTGCTCGGCGAGGTATACAACACCGTGCGATCGGTCTCCAGCGTGGGCGAGGCCAGCGACGGCGTGCGCTCGCTGCTCGCCGTACCGGTGGTGGTCGGTGCGTCGGTCTGCGGTGTGCTCGAGCTGGTCAACCGGCTCGCGCCAGGCGAGTTCACCGACGAGAATCGCTCGCTGATCGAGATCTTCGCCGGCTACATCTCGTCTTCGGTCCAGAACGCCCTCGACGCGATGCGCGCGCGGGAGGCGGCCCGGCGAGATCACCTCACCGGCCTGTTCAACGAACGCTACTTCAACTATCGCCTGCGCGAAGAGATCCGGCGGGCCCAGGTCGACAGCGAGGCCGACGTGGCGTTGCTGTTCATCGACCTCGACGCCTTCAAGCAGATCAACGATCGCTTTGGCCATCTGGTTGGCAGCCAGACGTTGCACGAGGTTGGCCTCTCGCTGGCCAGCGCGCTCCCCCCGAGCGCCATCGCCGCCCGCTACGGGGGCGACGAGTTCGTCGTCATCGTGCCGGGCCACGACGCCCGGCGGGCCTTCGAGCTCGGCGAGCTGCTCCGGGGAAGGATCGCGCGGACCGAGTTCCTCGACGAGGCGCCCGACCACCGGCTGACGGTCAGCATCGGCGTGGCCTCGCTGCGGGCAGACGTCGATGCCTCGTCGACCTTGGTCAAGGTGACCAACGCACTGGTCCGCGCTGCCGATGCGGCGATGTACCGGGCAAAGAGCAGCGGTAAGAACCGCGTCGTCGGCGCGGAGACCGGGGAGGAAGAGAGCAAGTGAGTGGACTGTTGGTCGAGAGCCGCGAGGCGAGGAGGATCATCGGGCAGCTGGTGCGGGGCGAGCGCCTGATCGAGCGCCTGCTCGCGGTCTGTGAAGAAAGGCACGTGCGGGCCGGGACGATCGTGCTCGGCGGTGTGCTCGAGAGTGTCTCGCTGGCGCACCACGATCACGCGTCCCGGGCGTCTGGCAAGCCCCGGCGTGTGCGCACGCCGGTGCAGATCCTCGCCGGTGGGGGCATGCTCTCGGAGCGTGACGGGCGGACCGACCTGCGGCTGCAGGCGGTGGTCTCACGCGAGGGCGACAACGGCATCGAGGTGCTCGGCGGGGTGATCACCGAGGCCACCGTGCTCGCCTGCGAGTACGTGATCGAGGCGCTCGACGACGTGCTGCTGCGGCAGACGGTGGATCGCCGAACCGGCCTGCCGATCTGGTTCGATCTGGTCGGCAAGGACCACGGCGGTGCGGCCGGCGCGGCCCCGCAGCCCCCGGCCAGCCAGCCGGCGACGCGCGGCGACCAGCAGCCGCAGGCGACCCAGGGTCGGCCGGCGGCGTCAGCGCGGCAGGAGCCAGCAGAGTCGGTGAACCGGGCCCCAGCGGTGGCAGCCGGCGCCTCGCTCGCCGATCGCTGGGCGGTGGCGGCCGCCGCCTCCGAAGCAGCCCAGCAGGGACCAGACCCATCGACCGAGCCGGCGGCGAAGGTCGAGCCGGCGGCGGAGGTCGAGCCCCCGGTCGAGCCCTACAAGCCGATGCGCGTCGGCGACATCATCGAGCACACCAAGTTCGGTCGCTGCGTGATCGAGCGGATCGACGCCAACGAGGAGTTCGCCACCGTGCGGCTGCGCAACCAGCGGATCGTGCGCCTCAACATCGACGTCCTCAACCTGCGCTATCTGCACGAGGCGGACGGCAAGCAGGTCTTCACTCAATGAGGCGGGCTATCGACCATCGTCGGATCGGCGACCATCGCCTGATCCGCCTGTTGATCGTTGTCAGCTTGCTCGGGCCGGCCGCTCCGGCGTTGGCCGCTCCGCCCGAGCCCGAGCCCCCGCGTCCCTTCGGCCAGGGCGCGGTGAACCTCGGGCTGGCGATGGGCCTGTCCACCGGCGGCGGGACGGCGTTCAGCCTCGGCGGATCCTTCGGCTACTTCGTCCTCCCGGGCCTCGAGCCGGGCGTGCAGCTCGACGTGACCTTCGGCTCGGGTAGACCCACGGTGACCGCGCTGCTGCCGTACCTGCGCTGGGTCTTGTGGCGCTCCTACGCCGTGTCGCCCTACGTCAAGGCTCAGGGGGGCCGCCTGTTGATCGCCGATGGCCTCGATGACCTGTCGGCCGTTGGCGGTGGCGGCGGCCTGGTGCTGTT
>JAUVBO010000427.1 GCA_030591195.1 Pseudomonadota bacterium | reverse complement strand
CTCCGCGCTGGGGCCGAGGCCCACGTTCTCTCCGAGCCGCTCCCAGCTGGTGACGAAGCTCGCCAGGTCGCTGCTGTGACAGATGCTCGCCCCCTCAGGGCAGTACTGACCACCGGCCATCCGGTCGGCGTGCCCGCGGGCGTCATCGGTCAGATCAAAGTGGCGCAGCAGCCGGGGCAGCCCGACCTTGACCCGCTCAGCGTTGTGCAGGCTCCACAGCTCCGTCTCGTCGGCGAGCTCCTGCGTCGAGCGCGCCGGGACGCTGGTCGTGGTGGTCTCGCGCCAGAGGCCCTCGGCTCCCGAGTCACCGCCACCGACCTCGCCGACGCATCCGGTGACCAGCAACGATGCGGCGAGCACGATCCTGCAGGCGCCGAGCATCTCTCTCCTCCGGCCGACGGTCATTTTCTTTCCAGCGTGAGGGGGTTGTGTGGTGCGTCGGCCTGATTGGATGCAATCGGCGAGCCAGGAGCGACAGTCCGAAGAGCACGGCGATGATCGCCCAGGCGGGGCCGGGCCCCCCTGCGCTCTGGCAACCGCACCCGCCCTGCAGCGGTGCCCCGTCGCCGTTGGCCGCTGCCGCGTCGGTCCCGTCGCCGGCAGCGTCGACCCCAGCATCGTCTCCTCCCGGCGTGGCCCCGTCTCGTGGCACCCCGCCATCAGTGGGCGGCGCCGTCGACGGCTGCTCTAGCAGGCTGCCGTAGACCACCGCGGCGACGACGGTGGTCTGGTGCACCGTATACTCGCAGCTGGAGATGCCGGTGCGCTGGTCGAACCACCGCTCGTGGCCCGGCCATTGTTCGATGTCCGCGGGGTGGAGATCGGAGTTCGGCCAGTTAGAGGACCACGGGCCCTCGGGTGGCTGCGCCATCCAGTCGCGGGCCGTCGCCACCGGCCCGTAGGGAATGATCCCGGCCGGCGGCGATGGCGCCCCGGAGGCGGACCAGTCGAGATGGAAGGGTCCGGTGGGGTGACGCGGCCCGAGCCCGGTGATCCAGGTCATGTTCAGCGGGTTGGTGCCGAGGAAGTAGTCCGCGGTGGTGTAGACCCTGGTCTTCATCGCCAGCTTCGCGTCCGCGGAGAGGTCGGAGAGAACCTCGATCGCCAGGGCGCCGTCGGCGATCAGCGGCGTCGAGCCATGGCCAAGGAACATCGGCATGTAGAAGTCGCCGCCCCAGCGCGTGGCCCGATCGTAGGCCGTGCTCGCCAGCAGGCTCGTCGCGCGCGCGCCGAGCGAGGCGATGCACTTCGACCGGATCGACTGGTCGACCTGGTCGGCCGGCAGCATCGAATAGAGCATCAGCCAGTGGTGCGAGTCTGCGTCATGGGTCGCTCCGGTGGCGGCGAAGTCCTCCTTGAATGCGGTGTGGTACGTCTCGTCGCCCGTCAGCCGGTAGAGCGCGACGGCGGCGTACATGCGCAGCTGTTGCAGCGAGTACCCGTGGCCCGTCCCGTCTCCCGGGCGGGTGTTGCTCTGGGCCCAGGTCCAGGCGTCCTCCGCTTCCTTGCGCCAGTCGATACCCTCCGGATCTGCCAGGCCCTGCCCCTGCAGAGCCTGCCCGAAGTGGGCGGCCAGCGCCGCGTAGCGGTAGGTGATCCACGGATCTTCTCCCGAGACGACCCAGGTGCGCGCGGTGTCCTGCCAGGATCCAGCGACGATGCCTCCCGGCTGATCCTTGCCCCACAGGTCACCCATGACCCGCGCGCCGCCCACGCCGCCGGTGCCGTAGCCCGCGTCGAGGATCGCGTGTCGCGTGCGGTGATAGAAGCGCAGCAGCCAACGGGCCTCGTCGAGCAGGTCGGGGATGCCGTTGCCCGACTCCGGGATGTTCAGCTCGCCGTCCGTGAAGTGATCCGGGTTGAGCTCGAAGAGGGTCAAGAGCAGCGCCGGGATCGCGCTGTGGCTGAAGTAGGCGTCCCAGTCACCGGCGTCCTGATACCAGCCCCAGGTGTCGATGTCGCCGAGGATCCCCGCCTCCCAGATCGCCTTGTCAGCCGCCGACGCGTCCCTGGCCGAGACGTCGAAGAGCCTCGTCGTCGTGTACTTCAGCTGCCCCGCAAAGCCCGGCGTCACGCCCGGGTTGTGGGGCGCAGGGCGGGTGAAGCCCTGGGCGTGGGCGGCGGAGATCGGGATCCCGCTGCGCTGGATGAAGATCCCCTTCATCGCCAGCTGAAATGGTTGGCGCAGCGCGTCCTCGGCGATGCGAAAGGCAAACGAGCAGCCCACGCCGTCGACCGAGAGCACGTACTCGTCCGGGGTGTTGAACGAGGAGAAGTCACACTCGGCGACGTCGGCGCCGAGGAAGTTGGCGCGGGGGGTGTCCGCCGCCTGGCCGGTCTCGACGTTGTCCTTGCTCTTGCGAAACCCGACGGTCGAGGAGAAGACGGCCTTGCCGTCCGAGGTGCGCACCAGGTGACACGGCCGCCCGACGATCGGGCTCAGGTCGAGTCCGCCCCGGTCGCCGAGCCAGTGGTAGATGTAGCCGTACTTGCCCTGCGAGCGGGTGCTGTAGGCGACGAGGTTGACGTGGATCGCCTCGGAGCGCAGCCGGGTTTCGTCGTAAGACAGCGTCGTGCTCGAGGTGTTCTGGGCCAGATCGCCGGTGTCGATCCGATACGTCTTTCCACGCTGCAGCGGGCTGGGCAAGAAGAGGTAGAGCCAGTGCTCCAGCGCCCGATCGGGTGCCGAGTTCACGCACTGCCCGGCCCAGGTGTCACAGTGGTTGCTGAACTCCGTGCCCTTCGACTTGCGGCCGACGCTCGAGGGCTGCTGGGCCGTGGCGTAGGCCGGGTCGTCGGTGCTGCTGATGCGATAGGCGTCGGCGGTGGCGGCCCGCGCGCGATCGAGAGGGTCCACGGACACGACGTCGCCCGACTGGTGGTCCTGCCCAGACTTGGCCGGGGTCACCGTGCCGTCGTCGAAGTGGACCATCAAGATCCGGTCGGTGAGGGGCAGGACCTCGACGAGCTCGGAGGCTCGGCTCTCAGAGGCCCACAGCAGGATGCCGCAGACCGCGGTCAGCGAGACCCGAAGGCTGACCGGCGGACAGCGGCTCGCGCGAGAAGGCGTCGTTCGTCGGGCCATCTTCTCCTGCTCTTCTTGCATCTCGACTACCTCTCCACGACTACTTCTCCACGATCGCCGACGAGTGGCAAGCGGGTCGACGAGCTTGTCCTGGCGAGGGACGGCTCGTTGCGCGACGATCAGCTCGATGGCACGGTCAGGAGCCGCGGGAGGGGGGGGCCGACGATGCTGCTTCGTTATTGGTTGCAGGCCCGGGCGATCGTTCACTAGAGTTGACCTCCGGCCAAGGACGGGAGGGGGATCGTGAGAGTCGAGCGCTACTTCGCCTTCGTTGATCTGAGTGGCTTCACCGCCTTCACCGAGGCCCACGGGGACGAGAGAGCAGTCGAGGTCCTCAGTGCGTTCCGAGCGGTGGCGCGCAAGGTGGCCACTGACTTCGGCGAGCGGATCTCCAAGTGGCTCGGCGACGGATACATGTTCGTCGCCGTCGATGCGCGACACATGGTCGCCGCGATGTGCCAGCTGGCCCCGCAGGTCGGGGAGCTGGACCTGCCGCTCGAAATGCACGCCGGGCTCGCCGGCGGCCCGGTGATCCTGCTCGAAGGTGACGACTACACCGGAGGGGCGGTCAACCTTGCCTCGCGGCTCTGCGACGCCGGGGCTCCGAGGTCGATCCTGGCCACGCCAGCGCTGGCCCAGCTCGCGCCATCGACAGTGTCGAGAGCGCCTATCCGTTCACTGGCGATCCCTGGCCTCGCCGCGCCGATCGACGTGGTCCGCCTCGGCTGCTAGTCGGGGCAACAAGCTGGCGGTCCCCGCAGCGCAAGGAGCAACGATGACCGATCAACACGGCGTAGGGCCCGGTCAGAGCCAGGCCGGCGGCCCCCCCGGCGGCCATGACCCGTACCCGCCGACCGGAGCGCCCTACCCGCCCTCGTCGACCAAGACCTCCGGGATGGCGATCACCGCCTTCGTGCTGTCGGTGCTGTTCTTCATCCCGCTGCTGCCGCTGGTCGGCGCGATCCTCGGCATCGTCGCCACCGTGAGGATCTCACGCCGCCGCCACGAGCTCGGAGGCATGGGCCTCGCCGTGGCCGCGATCCCCACCGGCTTCGTGATCTTCATCTTCACCATCGGCATCTACGCCGCGATCGCGATCCCGGCGTTCATCAAGTACACTCGCAAGGCCAAGACGGTCGAGGCCACCGAAGGCCTGGACCGCCTCAAGGTCGGCGCCAGGGCCTACTTCCAGTCCGAGCGCTACGACGAGGGTGGCAAGCTGCTGGCCAGCCGTTTCCCCCCGGGCCACACCGACTGGGTGCCAAAGACGCCCTGCTGCAAGGGCGCGACTCGACGTTGCATCCCGGCGGACAGCGAGTGGAGCGTCGAGCCCTGGCGATCGCTGCGCTTCAGCATGTCGGAGCCACACTACTTCCAGTGGCGTTACCGCAGCGCTGGCGAAGGGCGCCAGGCCCACTTCATCGTCGAGGCCCGCGCCGACCTCGACTGCGACGGCAAGTACTCGAGCTACAAGCTCGGCGGGCAGGTCGACGAGGGGACGAACGTCGTCACCCGGGGACCGATCATCACCGCCGAGATCGAGTAGCTCCAGAGCT